>CAZOWD010000050.1:5790-12695 GCA_964583225.1 uncultured Verrucomicrobiales bacterium
AATTTTTTTGTCATGGTTGCGTCTCGAATTCATGAATACGAAAATTGGATTTTCGATTGGTCAGGCACTTTAGTGGATGATCTCGCAATGGTTTTAGACGCAACAAATCATGTATTGCGCCATTACGGGAAAGATGAGATTTCTCGGGAAGAGTTTAAACGACGCTTTCGTCTGCCTTATGCTGGTTTTTATGATGAAATTTTACCTGGCGTCCCATTGGACGAGCTGGAAGATCATTTTCGGGTAGGGTTTGCACGTTCTGCTGAATCGGGGGTGGTTTCTCCATTGCTTCCTTACGCTAAGGAGTTTTTAAAAGTGTTGGCGGGACGTGGAAAGAGAATGTTTATTTTGAGCTCGATGGATGCCGAGGCTTTTGTCGATCATGCCAAAGAGTTGGAGGTGGATCATTATTTTGAAGCCGTTTATGCGGGCGTTTTAGATAAACGTGCACAGATTCATCAGTTGTTGAAAAATCATGCTCTTGAAGCTGAAAATACAGTCTTTTTGGGGGATATGTGTCACGATGTGGAAACTGCACGGCATGGATCGGTAAGTTCTATCGCTTTGCTAACGGGCTATCAGAGTGAAGAGCAGCTTCAGCAGGCTGATCCCGATTGGTTGGTTCGAGATTTGTTAGAAATTCAAGCTCAGTTAGAAAAAGAATAAAAAAGAGAAATGAAAGCGACAGATCAAATTTTAATCAACGGGCTTGAGATATCGTGTCATATCGGGGTTCCAGATGAGGAGCGCGCTCAAAGTCAAAATATTCGTGTGAATGTGACTTTGTTCCCTCTCGAATCTTCCGCTCCCCTGGAAGATGATATTGAGCGGACTGTTAATTATTACGCGGTATCGCTTCGGATGGATGAGGTGGCGAAAGAAAAACCTCGAAAGCTCATCGAGACGCTGGCGGAAGATTTAGCTTCGATGATTCTTAGCGAGTTCCCCGTATCTTCGGTAATCGTGGAGATTGAAAAATTTATTTTACCTAACGCGCGTCATGTGGGCGTGTTGATTCATCGGGACCGTTAGGGTGTTTTCAACGTGAGATTCAAAAAAATCGGGATAGAGGCTTTAAAAAGCGAGGTTTTGGTGCAAAGTCTCCGTGATGTCAGATCTTCCTCGTTACCCGTTAATTTTTAATCCGAACGCTCGGAGCCAACGTGGTCGGAGAACGTTGCGTTTTCTGATGACGCATGCGCAGCAGTTTGGTCTCTATGCAAGCCGAAGCTTGGATGATGCAAAGGCGCTTACTCGTAAATTTGTAGAAGAGGGAGAGCCTGTTGTTGTGGCTGCTGGGGGAGATGGAACGTTGAATGGAGTGGTGCAGGAATTGGCGGGAAGTTCAACGGCGCTTGGCATTTTGCCTGCGGGCACGATGAATGTTTTTGCCCGCGAGCTTGGGTTGCCATTTAATAGCCTCAAAAAATCTCTCGCTGTTTTAAATGCGGGACATGTGAAGGAAATTGATCTTTTTGAGGTGAATGGCCACGCATTTGTGCAGATGGCTGGAATTGGCTTCGACGCTCAAGTGATTGAGGAGACGGATTTAGAGGTGAAAAAAATGATAGGCCCAATGGCTTATATTATGGCGGCTATCAAAGTTTTGGGAGCTAATCCTCCCAAAATGAAGGTGACTTGTGAGGATGGAACGGTTGTGGAAGGTGTGTGTGTTTTTGTGGGCAATGGATCGCTTTACGGTGGACAACTCAAGTTGTTTAGTCGGGCTGATAATAGCGATGAAATGTTAGATTTGCTGGTGTTTACTTCAGTTGGTTACAAGCAGGTGATGGATTCTCTGGTGGGAATTGCTTCGGGGGCTATCGACGCGAGAAATTCATCGGTTGTTTACCTGCAATCTCGAAGTTTTCACATTGAGTGCGACCGAGAAGTTCCCGTGGAAGCTGATGGCGAGCTCGTTGGACGGTTTTCCGAAGTGATTTTGGCCCCAGCCAAATGCAAGCTCAAGGTGGTGGCTCCTAAACATGTGAAAGACGGGCTGTTTACTTCAATGGTAAAAAACCTGGTAAATGTGCCTCGTAAAAACGTAACTTCTTAAATTTTTATCTGATGTATCATTCGATGATTAAGCGTTGGGTAAAGAGATTGATGTTGTTTGTTTTTTTGCTGGTTGCTGCGTTTTTTGCGTTTGTTTGGAATGCAAATCATGCAGCTATTCGAGCAGGTAAGGGGATTTTGTTTGATCGTGTTGAGGACGTGCCTCATCGGAAGGTGGGGTTGGTATTTGGTTGTTCTGAGAAATTGGGAAAGAGAGATAATTTGTATTTTAAATACAGAATCGAAGCCGCTGCGGAGCTTTGGAAGGCTGGAAAGGTGGATTGTTTGATTGTCTCTGGCGACAATCGGGAAAAATACTACAACGAACCGGTTGCTATGCGTAAAGCGTTGGTCAAGCTAGGGGTTCCATTTAAGAAAATCGTTTGTGATTACGCGGGGTTGCGCACGTTGGACTCGGTTGTTCGCGCAAAAAAAATATTTGGTTTAAACGAACTCACTTTGATTAGTCAGAAATTTCAAAATGAACGAGCTGCTTATATAGCCAAAGCGAATGGCATGGACGTGGTGGGGTATAATGCCAAAGACGTTCCTAAACACGCTTCAAAAAGCACCAAGGATCGGGAAGTGTTAGCTCGAGTGAAAATGTGGCTCGATGTGCGTATTACTCACGAGCAGCCGAAGCATTTAGGAGATCCGGTCGCTTTGCCAGAGTAAGTTGATTGAGTTCACTTGCGCAAAAGGTGATGACATAGATTCATTTCACTAGAGGGTTGCTTAATTGATGTTTTTTGCTGAGACTTCTCGCACCTTTTTTTATGAATTCATTCCTTTCCAAAATGCCTTATTATGTGGTTGGACACCGCAATCCTGATACTGATGCCATTTGCGCTGCTATTGGTTATGCTGACCTTCTTCAAAGAAAAGGGCATTCCGATGCGGTTGCTGCTCGGTGTGGAAAAGTTCCAGCACGAACCGAATGGGTTCTTGAACAGGCGGGAATGAAAAAGCCGAAGCTTCTGGATAATATCCGAGCTACAGCTGAAATGATTTGCCGAAAGGAAGTGGTTAAGGTGAATGAAAATGATACATTTCTTTCTACGTATCAACTGATGGTAGAAAAAGGTGTGCGTAGCGTTCCCGTAGTGAATTCGGAAAACAAATTGAAGGGGATTTTGAAATTCCTCGATTTGTTGCAGTTGCTGATGCCTACAAAAACGAGTGCGGAGTCGGTTCGTCGTATGCCAGCATCGCCTATAAAAATTCAAGATACGCTACAGGCAAACTCGATAGGGGCACCGCTGAAACGCGCTGAGGAGGAGATTGTTCTTTTGGTTGGAGCGTCTAGCTCTGAAACCGTAGGAAGACGACTCACCAAAGCTACGGAAAAAGGGGATGTGCACAAGTATGTCGTGATTTGTGGAGATCGTCCCACTGTTCAGAGGACTGCGATTGAATTTGGAATCCGTCTTTTGGTGGTCACTTCGAGTTTTGAAGTGAGTCCGGAACTGAGTGAAATGGCAAAGAAAAATGGGGTTTCTATTTTGAGGTGCTATCAAGATACTGCGACCGCGGTTAAGTTAATCCGCTGTTCTCGGATGGTTAAAACAGCGCTTAATTCAAAGGTAACTCAGGTTATGGCTGATGATTCGGTCCGTGGTTTGCGTGAAGCTTTGGCCTCCCACAGTCAGGACCTTTTCCCCGTGATCGATCCTGGTGACGACACTTTGATGGGGGTGATTTCTAAATCAGATTTGATTGATCCTTCGCGAATCCGTGTGGTTATGGTGGATCATAACGAATACTCCCAAGCGATCGAAGGTATTGAAGATGCTGATGTCGTAGAGGTGATCGATCACCACCGTTTGGCCGGAGATATTATGTCCCGCGAGCCTATTCGCTATTTGAATGAACCCGTTGGTTCAACTTCGACTTTGGTTGCTCGAGAATACCGGTATGCGGTGATTGAAATGCCTCGAGGCATTGCCATGTGTCTGATTGCGGGAATCGTTTCGGATACACTAAACTTAATGTCGCCTACGACCACGGACTTGGATCGAGAAACTTTGGAGTGGTTGTGTCAGATTGCGGATGTGGATGCCGAAAAGTTTACAAAAGATTTCTTTGCGGCTGGCTCATTGTTAGCGCACGGCACAGGAACGGAAGCAGTGAGGGAAGACCGGAAAGTCTTTGAAGAGGCTGGATTCCGAGTGAGTATTTCCCATGTTGAAGAGGCTGGGCTTGAGCTTTTTGAAGAAAAACGCGAAGAGCTTCAAGGGTGTCTCGATGTGTTGATTGCGCATAAAGGTTATGATTTAGCGGTTTTGATTACTACCAATATCAACACGCATGACAGTGTGCTTCTGGCCAGTGGTAATGAGCATATTTTAGAGGCTCTTCCTTTTGAGCGCGATGAAAATGGGGTTTACCAAGCTCCAGGTGTCGTGAGCCGCAAGAAGCAAGTTTTCCCAGCAGTTTGCCAAGCCCTCCGAGTAGCAGCCGCGCATCAATAATTGATTTATCATGTCCTCAAAAGAAATCATCGTTATCAAAATCGGCACGGGCGTGCTGACTCGTGAGCAGGATGGAACGCTCGATGAAGCGTCATTGGTTCGGCTTGTCACTTCTATTTCGGAGCTTGTCGCTAGTGGTATTCCGTGCGTGATGGTTTCCAGTGGTGCGGTTGGAGCGGGAGTTTCAGCGCTCGGATTGGATGGCTATCCAGATGACACGGCATCTCGTCAGGCTTGCGCCGCTGTTGGGCAAACGCGGCTGATGCGTGCGTATGAAGATTTATTTCAAAAATTTCGTCTTAACGTGGCGCAGGTCCTTTTGACTGCTGCTGATTTTGAGAGCGATAAACGAAAAAAGCACGTCACGAATACGCTGCTTCGTTTGTTGGATGAGGGCAACATTGTGCCGATTATCAACGAAAACGATACCGTCGCAGTGAAAGAGCTTCGAGTAGGAGATAACGATATGCTTTCGGCTGCCGTTTCTAATCTTCTCAGCGCAAAAATGCTTGTGATGTTGAGCACCGTGAATGGGCTTCAACGTCCAGACGGTTCGGTTGTAGAGCTGGTTGATGATATTTCAGCTGTCGGAGAACACGTGCGCGACGATCACGGGAAGTTTTCCATCGGAGGAATGGCATCCAAGCTCAAAGCGATTCGTGTGGCTTTGGATGCGGGCGTTGAGACGGTGATTGCTAGTGGGCGCAACCCACGGGATCTTCCCAATATTATAGCGGGAGAAGGTTCGGGAACGCGGTTTACTTTACAGTAAACCCGCTGTCGGTAATCACGGTGGTTATTTTTTTCTGATCCAAATCATCGCCCGAAACGGTGAGAGTTTTGGCTTCGGGGTCGCCCGTAACGACGTTGCCGAGTCCGCTATCAAGGATCGCTTTTCGAATTTTTCCAACACATCCTTGGCAGGACATACCATCGACGTTGAGTGTGATGGAGTGATTGCTTGATGAGCGCTTGGCGATGATCCAACTTTTGAAATCGCGAAGGAAAAATGAGAGAATCATTAGGGCAAAAATAACGGCTCCGATGATTTCTATGAGGTTATTGCCTCCGTGGTGATGGACGGTTCCTGGGAGGTTGATACTGATAACTGAGCTGAAAAAGACAGCGCAGATGATACTGCCTATACTGACGGAGGCGAGGTAAACGGTTGTAAAAAGTTTGCCAAAACTTTTATAAATGAGTCCGATTGTTGCGATGTTTGTGGCAGGTCCTGCTATAAGGAAAACGATGGCAACCGCAGGTGACATTCCTTTGAGCACAAGTGCAGCGGCAATGGGGACTGAGCTTGTGGCGCAAACGTAGAGAGGAATGGAGAGGAAGAGGGCGGCGATTGATCCGTAAAGCGGGTCAGCAAAAAGGCTATTTGCTAAAAAGTCAGAGCTAACAAAGGTGGAGATAAGTGCTGCGGCTACGATGCCGGCAAGCATCCATTTCCAGAGGTTGTAGAAGAGGTCATTTACCGCGAAGTCGTAAAGCTCTTTAACGCTGGGGCGCTGGTGGGGAGAGGGGGGCGTTTCGGCTAAATCTAAGGCCGCAGGATCGTGTTTTTTCTGAAGAAGATGGTGAATTCCACCGCCTACAATCCCGATGATAAAGGCGCTGATCAGTTTAAAAATAGCAAAAGGCCAAGAAAGAAACGAGGCGCTTACGAGGAGTGAGTCTACGCCCGTTTGCGGAGTGCTCACCAGAAATGAAAGACAACTGCTGTTGCTGGCTCCTTTTTTCTTGAGCGCAATGACGGTGGGAACGACTCCGCAGGAGCAAAGCGGCATGGGCACTCCGATAAAGGCGGCTTTGATGACGTTTAAAAAGGAATTTTTTCCTAACCAGCGTTGAAACAGACTCGCTGGAACAAACCCGTGAAGGAGTGCTGCGATAAACAAACCAAATAAAAACCAAATTCCTAGGGATTCCGTTACGGTCCAGAGGTTGTTCAGAAATGCTTGAAACATTGGTGGGGAATTAGCGGGTTGAGTTTGAAATTTCTAGAAGCGTTTTAACTTTGTCAAAATCTTTGAGTCCTGGAGAAATTTCAGCGCCAGAGGCAACATCGAGTCCTGCAGGGCGAACCGTGACGATTGCTTCTGCTGCGTTGTCTGGAGTGATGCCACCTGCGAGCAATACTGGGATTTCAGGATTTTCGAGAATAAAGTCACGGGCGAGTGTCCAATCAAACGGTTTTCCCGTTCCTCCGTAAACTCCGGGGGCGGGGGTGTCGAGAAGGATGGCGGAGGCTCGGTAATCCGAAATAGAACTCAGAGATTTGGCATTATTGACGCCAATCGCTTTGATAAATGGAATATGATCGTCGGCGAAAGGTGCGCAGTATTCAGGTGATTCGTCGCCGTGAAATTG
>CAZOWD010000051.1:0-6645 GCA_964583225.1 uncultured Verrucomicrobiales bacterium
AAGTCGTAAGCTCGTTCTAAATGTGCCAGTCGAATCCTCGACGCGCCCCTGAATAAATAAGTGGTTTCCAAAAATCTGGGTAACTGCGCCATCTTGTTGTAGCTTTTCGCCACGCGTGCGAGCGGCTTCTGGGAAGCCGTTTAGAAAGTTAAGTGTTGCTCTATCTGGATTCATTCCTTAAATCGGTTGATTGGTTAAATTATAGGGGATTCTAAAATACTAAATGCTGCCAAAGTGATCCAACTTAGGTGTGTTCTATCCCATTCAATCAAGCATAAGGTCTAGCCGATTGAAGGAAGACATCCGCAGACATCCAACACACAAAAAACTGGGTATACCAAAGGCTCCGAACTCATTCGGAGACATTGAACTCAGCACTTGAGGGGCATATTATTTACCCTAAAATCTCATTCCTGCAATAAAAAGCTTCAAAAACACCGTTTAAAACGAAAATTTATATCCTACCTATTGCATTTCAAACAACATTGTGCCAATCTGTCGCACCTAAGCATCTCTCCCCTTCTTTTTTATGAAATCCGAATTTCTCGACAAACTTATCGCCCGTATTGATCAAGTCGAACCTGGCGAAGTGCACAGCCTTGTCATGCGCCTTGCTCGAGAAAAAGAGCTTTTGGAAGACGTGTTTGAAGCCTTAAAAGAAGGCGTCATTATCCTAGACCCCGAAAATCGTATTCTTTTTGCAAACCGCGCTGCGGCTCAATTTTTCGGACTTATCCCCGCTAAATGCATTGGCCACACCCTCAACCAAACCGTTCGCGGGCTCGATTGGAAATCGTTAATGAATCCTAAACAAATCGTCACGCGGGATATGGAGGTTCTTTATCCAGAAAAACGACTCCTCAACTTTTACATTTCCCCAATCCACAGCGAACACAGTGAAGAATCTAACAAAGAAGGGAATGATGAAATTTTTGGTTATGCCCTCATCGTGCGAGACATCACCCAGTCTCGCCAACAAGAGGAAGAAAACATGGAAACCGAAAAACTCAACGCCCTTACACTTCTCGCTGCCGGCGTTGCCCATGAAATAGGAAACCCACTCAACTCACTCAACATTCACCTGCAACTTCTCGAACGGAAAATCAAAAAACTTCCCATCGACGCCCAAGCGAGTCTTTCAGACCACCTCCAAACCGCCCAAGGAGAGATCCGCCGACTCGATACCATTCTCAAACAATTTCTCCAAGCAATCCGCCCAACCCAACCCAATAGTAGCGAATACGAACCAGCCCAACTTCACGATCTACTCAAGGACACACTCGCCGTCCTTGCGCCTGAACTTGAAGAAAGAAAGGTAAAAATCGCGCTCGATTTAGCCAACAACACGCCCCCGCTCAACCTCGACACCAACCAAATCAAACAAGCGCTCTACAATTTACTGAAAAACGCTTTTCAAGCCCTCCCTGCCAGTGGCGGACTTATTGAAATTTCCTCACGTGTCACCGACTACGAAGTCACGCTCACCATTCGCGACCACGGATCGGGCATCCCCCCAGAAATGATGGGTGCCCTATTTGAACCGTTCCGCAGCACAAAAAAATCTGGAAATGGATTGGGACTCCTTATTGTTCGTCGCATCGTCCGCGAACACGGTGGCGAATTAGAAATAGAAAGCGAACAAGGTAAAGGAACTTCCGTCACGTTATCATTTCCCCGCCAACACAAAAACGTTCGCCTTCTCCAAGATCACACCACCAACCCTCTCATTGAGATTGCACCAACCAACGATTAACTTCTCACTTCCTCGCTCATGACTACAGCTACTCTACTCATCGTCGATGACGAAAAATCCACCCGCGACGGACTTCGCATGGCGTTGGAGGAAACTTTCGACTGCTACGTAGCCGCCGACATCCAAGAAGCGATGACCGTTTTAAAGTCCGAACCCATCGACCTTCTGCTCACCGACCTCCGACTCGCTGGTGAAAGTGGCATGGACCTGCTCGACAAAACGCTCACGCTCCCCAACCCGCCAGTCTCCATCATGATGACCGCCTATGGTTCCGTGGACACTGCCGTAGAAGCCATGCGTCGCGGAGCGTGGAATTTTGTCACGAAACCTCTCAACCTCGATGAAGTCGAACTGCTACTCAAACGCGCCCTGCGGAGCCGATCACTGGAAAAAAGCAACACCCGACTCGAAAAAGAAAACCTCCAACTCCGCGAACAGTCAAAAACCACAAAAAAAGGACTCGAAAATCTTATCGGCCAATCTCCGCCCATGAAGAAGGTGGCTGAGATCATCACCCAAGTTGCCCCCACCCGCGCCACAGTGCTCATCGAGGGAGAAAGCGGAACCGGTAAAGAGCTCGTGGGGCACGCCATCCACCAACTCAGCGGTCGCCCAGCCAACAAATTAATTGTGGTCAACTGCGCCGCCCTCTCCCCTCAACTTCTCGAAAGCGAACTTTTCGGCCATGAAAAAGGCGCCTTTACCGGTGCCACTCAAAAACGAATCGGTCGCTTTGAACAAGCGGACGGAGGCACATTATTTCTGGATGAAATTGGAGAAATCGACCAAGCAACCCAAGTCAAACTCCTCCGCGTTCTCAGTGAACGCACGGTCGAACGCGTAGGATCAAACACGCCCATTAAAGTGGACGTGCGAATCATTGCCGCCACCAACAAAGACCTCCGCAAACTCGTCGATCAGGGCGACTTCCGAGAAGATCTATTTTTCCGACTCAACGTTATTCGCATCCTCATGCCAACGCTTCGCGAAAGACCCGAAGACATCATCCTTCTAGCTCAAACCTTCCTCCGCGAATTTTCTTTAGAAAACAACAAAGAGATCAAACCCATGACAGATGCAGCACTTGCTCTGCTCAGGTCTTACCCGTGGCCAGGAAACGTTCGAGAACTGCGAACCGTCATCGAACACGGCGTCGTCATGAGCAACGATCCCGTCATAGACGTTCACCACCTTCCCTATTTTTTAACGGCCAACACCCCGCCTCGACTTCCTCTAGCATCATCGGATACTCAACCAATCTCAGAAAATAACGAAATGCGGCTTGATTCTGAATCCGAATTCAACTTGCATGACCTCGAAATCCGAACCATCAAACGCGCGCTACAACATACCAACAACAACCGAACCGAAGCAGCCAACCTGCTCGGAATCAGCCGGCGCACGCTACAACGCAAACTTAAAGATCTCCAACTCAACGAGTAACCTTCCCCACCTACTTTCATGTCTAACTCGAGCAACTCAGCTGTCCACGACCCAGCAAAACTCATCCGCCGATCCATCTTTTTTATGATTATGGTTGGTTTGGCTGTATCCTCCATTTTCATCACCTTTAGAGGGCTTTCAGCTCCGCGCGGTATGGAGCAGGCGCAAATAGGGCGCGAAATAGCTCGCGGGCACGGGTTCAAAACCAAAGTCATTCGCCCCGTTGCCATTTCCCAAATGAAAGAGGCCAACAAGGGAGAAATCCCCCCGCTGGAAAATTTCCCTGAAACCTACCACGCCCCACTCAACCCCTGCGTTAATGCGGCAGTGCTCAAGGCGGTGGGAGCTAACGATACAAAACGCTGGAGGATGCCAGACACCTCCAACATCTATCAACTCGACCGCGTCATCGCTGCCGTTTGTATTATTTTCTTCCTCCTTTCTATTGGTGTCAACTACCTACTCATTTCCAGAATATTTGATACAACGATCGCCACGACAGTCGCGCTTCTCATGCTTTTCTGCGAACTTATGTGGCAACTTTCCCAATCGGGTTTGCCACAAATGCTCATGTTATTCCTCTTTTCCTGCGCCATGTTTTTTGTTTGGCGCGCTGTGGAAAATAACGAGGAAAACAAATCGGCAATCAAACCGCTCCTCATTTCAGGCATCTTCATGAGCCTTCTCGTTCTCACCCACTGGATCACCCTCTGGATCTACATTGGCTACGTCATTTTTGCCGCCATTTATTTCAAACCACGCGGAGTCATTGCGGCAGCCCTCATCGGGATACTTGCCCTCTTCGTTATACCTACCGTTTATTTTCTCTACGTCACCCCCACTGGTAGCCCGTTTGGCACTGCGTATTACGCCATCCACAATGGATTAGGCATCTCTGAAGATTCCATCATGCGAAACCTTTCCCCCGCTGGAGAAGACCTCGCTCTCGAAGGCTTATTGACAAACATCCTTAGCGCCACTCTCCAACAAATAACCGATCTCCACAGAAACCTAGGATCCATTCTTGTTGCGCCTCTCTTTTTCCTCGCGTTGCTCCATCCATTCAAGCGCTCTAGCCACGCTTCATTCCGCTGGATGATTTTAATCATGTGGGCATTGGCCGCTGTTGGAATGTCCATTTATGGGATTCGCCGTGGCGCTATGGACTCCAACCAAATCCACATCCTCTTCGCTCCACTTATGGCAGCTTATGGATTAGCGATGGTATCAATCCTCTGGGCACGCCTTAGCATTCAACCCAACATGCAGGCGTTCAAAAACGCCCACCTCATCCTCGTTGTCCTCATCAGCGCAGGACCGATGATGCTCTCCCTACCCAAAAGCCTCAAGCAAGGATTTCAAGCTGAAGGATATGGCGGATTCCCCCATTACCCCCCCTATTTCCCAAAAGCCTTCAACCGAATCCTCGCCGATAACACCACCGAAAAAGACGTTATCATCAGCGATACACCTTGGGCCATCGCATGGTATGCCGACCGCATTTCCGTATGGCTCCCCAAAGACCTTGACCAAATCAAAGAAGTTGAAGAAATCGCCTCAAACCAAAAAACACCCATTCAAGGTATTGTCATTTCCCCTTACTCCTTTAATCACGATAAAATCTTAAGCACTGGTGCACCAGGAAAAACCTACGGAGAACTTTTCCCGCTCGTTTACAATGCCTTTGGCATGATCGGAGCCAGAACCAACTTCAGCTTTATCGACATCAATCCGCAATTCAAATCTCTCTCTCAACGTTACCCTTACAAAATACCGCTTTTTAGCCGAGGTTATATCATGTATTACTCCAACGGCCCAATCAAGAGCTCTAAGGACTAACTCCATTCAACTTTCTCATCACGATGCCACGCACAAAAAAAGAACAAGCAACTCAAAAAACGCCCCCCAATTTTGAGCAATCACTCGGAGAACTCGAGGCCATGGTAGAAACCATGGAGTCTGGTCAACTTCCACTCGAAGACTTAATCTCCAACTACGAACGAGGAGCCAAACTCATCGCTCACTGCGAAACCATTCTCAATGATGCTCGAAAACGGCTCGAACTGCTCACGCTCACTCCAACAGAGACGGGTAGCACCCAAAAATCAGATCAAGACTCCTCTCCAGCCTCCAACGATTCTTCCAATCATGTCGACGACGAAATCAGACTCTTTTAAGCTCCCCGAGCTTCTTTCTCAAATCAAGAGTCCTGCCGATGTTAAGGCGCTCCCTGAGGATCAGCTTCCGCAGCTTTGCGAAGAAATTCGCCACACGCTCATTCACGCCCTATCTCTCACGGGCGGTCACCTTGGCCCCAACCTCGGCGTCGTTGAACTCACCGTGGCAATGCACCGTGTCTTCGAAACACCCGAAGACCATTTTCTCTTCGATGTTTCCCACCAAGGCTACGTGCATAAAATGCTCACGGGTCGAGCCGATGCCATCCACACCATCCGCACACCGAATGGCCTAAACGGCTTCCTCCTCCGCACCGAGTCCGAACACGATTGCTATGGCGCAGGCCACGCAGGCACCGCACTTTCTGCAGCTCTCGGAATTGCTTCAGCGCGCGATTTAAAAAAAGAAAACTCACACGTCATCGCTGTGGCAGGCGATGCGGCATTCACCTGCGGTCCCACCCTCGAAGCGCTCAACAACATCGAAGACACCACCAACAAACTCATTGTTGTTCTCAACGATAACGAGTGGTCAATCGATCGCAATGTAGGTGCTCTCGCCAAGTATTTCAACGCCCTCCAAACTCATCCAACATTTGCCTCACTCCGACAAAAAACCTCTGAGTTTATCGAAAAAATAGGCGGAGAAAACGCCCGAAAATTTGCGCACAAAGTCGAGCGAAACACCAAAAACCTCATCCTCCCCAACGTTCTTTTTGAAAAGTTTGGGCTTCGCTACTACGGTCCCATCGATGGACACAACCTCGGATTACTCATCCGCACTTTTGAACACCTCAAAGCGCAAGACAAACCAGTCATCCTCCACATCATCACAGAAAAAGGGAGAGGATACGATCCCGCTACTGCCAACCCCGGAAAATTTCACGGACTCGGCACCTATAAAGTAGAAGATGGATCAACAGTTCCATCAACCAACCCAACTTACTCCGAACTTTTCGGCCGAGCTCTTACCGATTTTGCAAAAAAAGACAAATCCATCACCGCAATCACAGCGGCCATGCCAGGAGGCACCAAACTGGAAATCTTCAAAAAAGAAATTCCAGAGCGCTACTTTGACGTTGGGATAGCCGAGGAGCACGCTGCCCTTTTTGCTTGTGGTCACGCAACCCAAGGGTTCCGCCCATTCCTCGCCATTTACTCCACATTTATGCAACGTGCGATCGATATGATCATGCACGACATGGCGCTTCAAAACCTACCCGTCCGACTCTGCATGGATCGCGGTGGACTCAGCGCCGATGACGGACCAAC
>CAZOWD010000051.1:6745-12403 GCA_964583225.1 uncultured Verrucomicrobiales bacterium
TACCCGTCCGACTCTGCATGGATCGCGGTGGACTCAGCGCCGATGACGGACCAACGCACCACGGCATTTTTGACATCTCCTACCTCCGTGGGATTCCTGGGCTCATTCACATGCAGCCTAAAGATGAAGACGAATTCATCGACATGCTTTGGACTATGACCAACTACGACGACGGCCCAACCGCCATACGCTATCCGCGAGGCGCGGGCGAAGGAGCCAAACCTAAAGCCTCCCCCGTTCTCCTCGAAATTGGCAAAGGTGAAGTCATCCAAGATGGAAACGACGTTGCCATTATCAGCCTTGGCCACATGTATTCGGTTGCTCTAGAAACCAAAGAAAAACTCGAAAAACTCGGACATTCCGTAGCCTTGATCAATCCACGGTTCATCAAACCGCTCGATGCCGATCTCATCCTCACGTATGCAAAAAAATGTAAGGTTGTGCTCACCATGGAAGACCATGTACTCACCAATGGGTTTGGCTCAGGCGTCATTGAACTTCTCAGCGAAAACGAAATCACCACCCCAGTCAAACGCATCGGCTGGCCAGACGCCTTTGTTGACCATGGAAAAGAGCCACTTCTCCGAGAAAAACACGGCCTAACCTCCGACAACGCAGTCCATTTGCTTCAAGGATTGCTCTAAGCAGCAAACACGCGCCCCGTCACCCCACCTACCCATGGTTCTCAACGTCATCTTCTCTGGATTTTTTATTCTAGGTTTTCTCTTTGCCCTCACTCAATGGGCTTTCTTTGGAAACCAAGATGTATTTCCTGAAATGCTCGAAGCCACATTCGCGATGGCGAAAACCGCTTTTGAGATTTCCCTCTATCTCACTGGAGGAATGTGTCTCTGGCTCGGGATTATGAAAATTGGAGAACGCGGAGGTGCGGTCAATATCCTCGCTCGACTTGTCCGACCTCTTTTTAGCCGACTTTTCCCAGACATCCCCCCCGACCACCCAGCCAATGCCAGCATGCTGATGAACATCAGCGCCAATATGCTCGGGCTAGACAACGCCGCCACGCCTCTAGGGCTCAAGGCGATGCAGGAACTTCAAACCCTCAACCCCAATAAAGAAACAGCCACCAACAGCCAGATCATGTTTCTGGTTCTCAATACCTCTGGGCTGACGCTTATCCCAATCTCGGTTATGATTTACCGAGCCCAAATGGGAGCGGCCAATCCAGCCGACGTCTTTCTTCCCATTCTTCTTGCCACAGCATTTTCTACCATGGTGGGACTTATCGCGGTCTCCTTGTTTCAAAAAATTAAACTCTACGACCCCGTCATCCTCATGTGGCTCGGTGGAATCTGCGCCGTTCTCTTCACAGCGCTGTGGGGACTACAACAACTCCCCCAAGAGCAAATCGCCACCCTTTCCCGCTCTTGGTCCGCGTTTCTCATCTTTTCTCTCATCACAGGATTTATCGGGCTAGCCCTCATCCGTAAAATCAATGTTTACGACGCCTTCATCGAAGGAGCGCAAGAGGGGTTTGGTGTCGCTACCCGCGTCATCCCCTATCTCGTGGCGATCCTCGTCGCGATATCGGTCTTCCGCGCTGCAGGAGTGATGGATATTTTACTCAACGGACTTCGCCACGTCGTCAACCTCACAGGACTTCCCAACGAATGGGTCGATGCCATGCCTACGGGACTCATGAAACCTCTCAGCGGATCTGGCGCCCGTGGCATGATGGTAGATGCGATGAACACACACGGAGTGGATTCTTTTGTCGGACGACTCGTCAGCACCATGCAGGGCAGCACCGACACCACTTTCTACGTTCTGGCCGTTTACTTTGGCTCGGTAGGAATTAAAAATACACGCCATGCCGTCACCTGCGGACTCTTGGCCGATGCTGCGGGACTTATCGCCGCAATTTTCATCGCTTACCTCTTCTTCGCTTAAAGTTTTCGAGTGAAGAATCACCCTTGTTGCGAGCAAATCTCAACAAAACACAACAAAATACGCGTTATTTTTTATCGCATCTGCTTTGACATGTGCGAAAACTAACCTAGACTACGCGGGTCCGAGGTCACTCTCAATATAGCCACTTGGCTATATTTGAAAATACCTCAACATACATTTTCACGTTTAACACGTTCATTTTATGTCAGAACCCACTAACAAACCAACGTCTTCACCTAAATATCCAGGTGAACCAATTACCTGTAACGGTAACCAACTCGTCTCTACCCACGTCGAATCTCGTATCACCGACGGGGGTATTTTTTATCCAATTACCCCATCCACCGAGCAAGGTGAACTTTACCAGCAATCTTTTGCTCAAGGTAAGCTCAACGTTTTCGGTCGTCAGAAAATCGCCGTTGAAACTGAGGGCGAGCATGCTGCCCAAGGTGGTGCTACTGCATTTGCCATCACAGGAAAAAGAACGGTCAACTTCACATCTGGCCAAGGTATCCTCTACGCAATGGAGCAATACCACCACGCTCCAGGCAAACTTTGCCCCATGGTTCTTGAAATCGGAGCCCGCGCTCTGACAAAACACGCACTTAACGTGCACTGCGGACACGATGACATCTACGCAGCGCTCGACACTGGCTGGACAATGCTCGCAGCTAAGGACGCTCAACAAGCTGCTGACCAAGCGATCATCCTCCGTAAAGTGGCTGAATTGTCACTCAACCCTGGAATGAACATTCAGGACGGAATGTTGACCACTCACGCCGAGCGTGTATTCCGTCGCCCTGAGTCTGGACTTCTCCGCGAATTCCTCGGCGATCCAGATGACATCATCGAATGTCCTACCGAAGCTCAAAAAGAACTCTTCGGACCAACACGTCGCCGCGTTCCTAAAACGCTCGACATCGAAAGCCCAGTGCTTGTTGGACCCGTCGAAAACCAAGAACACCACATGAACGGTGTGGTCGGACGCCGCAACTTCTTCAACGAGCCAATCCTCGGAATGCTCGAAGACGCTTACAAAGAATTTGCTGAGCTTACCGGTCGCGAATACGGACTACTTTCCCAATACCGCTGTGACGATGCAGACACCGTCTTCATCTCCATCGGATGTGCCGCTGAGAACATCGAAGCTGCATGTGACTACCTCCGCGAAACTCGTGGCGAAAAAGTAGGATCTATCCACTTCAACGTGCTTCGTCCTTTCCCTGAAGAGGCTCTCATCGAAGCTGTTCGCGGCAAGAAAAACATCATCGTCCTTGAGCGGACTGATGAAGGAATGGCTGGGGACAACCCACTCGCTCGCGACATCCGTGCCACCATCGGCAAATCCCGCGACTCACGTCAGTGGGCTGGCGAAGTTCCTGCTATGTCCGCAGATGAAACACCACGCATTTTCCGCGGTGTTTACGGAATCGGATCACGCGACTTCCGCCCTGAGCACATCATCGGCGCATTTGAATTTTCACAAGACAAAATCGCACGCCGCGACGGAAAGAAAGCTTCTGACGGCAAAACGTTCTTCACCCTCGGTGTCGATCACGAATACGCAGTCGTTGCTGATGAAAAACCATCACTTCTTCCTCCTAAGGCAATCGCCGTCCGCTTCCACTCAATCGGTGGATGGGGAATGATCACCACTGGTAAAAACCTCGGTGAAATCATCGGTGAATTTGGTGAACTCCTCACCGAGCGCGACCCACAATACGATGAAACAGGAAAACCAATTCCAAAACTTCACATCGCAGCGAACCCTAAATACGGTTCCGAGAAAAAAGGTGCTCCTACCAACTACTTCCTCGTAGTGGCTCCTGACCGTGTTCGCGTTAACTGCGAACTCAACCACGTGGATGTGGTTCTCTGCTGTGACCCGAAAGCGTTCACACACAGTAACCCACTCGCAGGAATCAACCCTGGTGGATCTCTCGTTTGGGAATCAGACGCTGATCCTAAAACAGCTTGGGAATCCATTCCTCCTAAGTATCGTCAAGAAATCATCGATAAGAAAATCCGCATTTACACACTTCCTGGATTTGCTATCGCCCGTGAAGCAACCTCACGTCCTGAGCTTCAACTCCGGATGCAAGGAAACGCCTTCCTCGGTGCCTTCTTCGCCGTTTCTCCATTCCTTAGTGACAACGACATCACCACGGACACCTTCCGTGAGACCGTGCTCAAGCAATACAAGAAGAAGTTTGGTCGCTTCGGTGACCAAGTGGTCGAAAGTAACATGGTTGTCATGACCGAAGGTGGAAAGCGCGTTCAAGAAATCCCATACGGAGAAATCGACGCTGCTGATAAATCATCACTTCGCCTTCCTCCTATCTCCCCTGTTGCTAGCGATGCAATTCTTCCTACTGCTGGAGGATGTGCTGGTGCAGCTTGTGGAATCCCCGCTCCTCCTGAGCAACCTGAACGTATTCCATTCAAGTCCCATGAGAAGTTCGACGGCGAATTCCGCTCTGGTCTCGGATACCACCAGCCTGCGAGTCCGCTCGCTAGTGTCGGTGTCGTAGCCTCCGCTACAGGTGCTACCACAGGTAAGTTTGTCGCTCGCCGACTGACTCCTGTCTTTATCCCTGAAAACTGTACCCAGTGTATGGACTGTATCACGGCTTGCCCAGATACAGCTATGCCTAACGCAGCTTCGGAAATCGGAACCATCCTTCGCACCGCTGCGAAATCTTACGTTTCCGATCCCGATCAGCGACTTGCTCTTCTCAAGGCTCTTCCAGCTGTTGAAGAAAAAGCACGCGCTAAGATGATGGAAGTTACAATGGATCGTGGCGACACACCATTCAAAGAAATCATCAAGGAAATCGTTGGCGAACTCACCGAAGTTGCTCAACAAGCCAAAGATGAATTCTTCGCCATCCTCGACGTTGTTCCTGTTGCCTACAACAAGGTAGCAGCCATCTTCCGCGGCAAAGAGAAAAAAGACGGTGACGGTGGTGTATTCTCCATCTTCATCTCTGACCTCTGTAAAGGTTGTGGTGAGTGTGTCGAACAGTGTGGTCACGGAGCCCTTGAAATGGTTCAGGACAATGCAGAACTCAACCAGACTCTCCAGTCTGCGCAGATCTTCTCTCGCATGCTTCCTGATACTCCTCAGAAATACCTTGGCCTCTACGACGACGATGCTCCACAGGACTCTCGTCCAGCTGCATTACGTAACCACCTCATGGTGCGTCGCAACTACGAAGCCCTCGTCGCTGGTGACGGTGCCTGCGCAGGTTGTGGTGAAAAATCCATCCTCCGCGGACTCGCATCCTGCACAGAAGCTTACATGCGCCCACTTTACCACGCTAAAGCGGACCGCTTGAATGAGAAAGTTGCCCTTCTCAACGAAAAAGGTGTCGAGTTGCTCGCTCAACTCAAAGCCCGCTCCGAAGAAGAATACGCACTCTTCAAACGCTCTGTTGCCCATATCGTTATGGGACTTGGTGGTGAGGACGATGCTGATACCGATGCCCGCCTTGCGGAAAACGGAATCATCTCCGACGAAGACATCATCGCAGCTCTTGCCTCAGTCATGAGCGTAGATGCCTTTAACCACAAGTCACTTCAAGCAATTGACGGACGCCTTGCCAACGGTATGGCTACCATGATGATGGGTGCAAACACGGGTTGTAACTCCGTTTATGGTGCTACTCCTCCAGCAAACCCACACCCTTACCCATGGATGAACTCCCTCTTCCAAGACGGACCTACCATCTCATGGCTCATGGGTGA
>CAZOWD010000052.1:0-12147 GCA_964583225.1 uncultured Verrucomicrobiales bacterium
GTAGTTTGATGGATTTTTTTTCTGATGACATAATAAGGAGTAGGTTGAAAATTTGAGTTTGGTAGGTAATGGATAGTTCGTTTTGATTGACGGTAGTTACGCTGCAAGTTTCTGAAAAAGTTGATCTCGCTTCTTCATCGCCTCACTGAGGTTTTTAATACGAAGGGATTTGCGAATTCTTTCTTTGTAGGGACCCTTGTGAAGAGTCAGGTGACACCACCATGTGCCGTTGTTATTGTAGAGGTGGTGCATTGGGTTATTTTTGTTGATTCGGATCGAAAGGGTAATGGGTGATTGCTTGATGCTAGTATTCATAAAAAGAGATGGTTATGAGGCCTTTAAAAGATAGTTGTTGGTGCCTATGGCCGACCGACGGATTGGACATCGATCGACCCGAAAGACAGGGGCGGTATACTTCAACTTAAAAGTTAGAAGGTGATAGATGCTGATGGTTATTATTTGGCATCTTCGGGTGGATATTCCTCCTCCCATACCGACATAGCGCCTGCCATTTGAGCATAGCGACGTCGGCCAATGGCCACTCTTTCTTCTTCCCGCTTGAGATGCTCATTCACCACGTTTAGTTGCTCCTGAGTAAGATCAATCGGAGGATGGGCAATGAGTTTGCCGTTGCGCGATTCATGTTCCAAGTAGGGAACAACGATGGTTTGCTTGGATTCCGCATGAGGCGGAAGTTCGATAATACCGGTTACGTATCCGGGTCCACAAGGGTGTGTGGGTTTACTAGCTTTAGCTTTATTGGGTGTATTCATAAGTTGATGTGTTTGTGTGGGATAAACACATCAAGAGTGATGGGGACTCGTCCTCGATGATCTTGGGCGAGAGGGGAGACTGACAAATCATACGAGAGCCGTGAAGCATTATCATGCGTCGAGGTGTCTGTGTGATTTGAGAAAGATATTTATTCATAATTTCGTTCTATTGAGAATTATGCACATCTCGCTCGAGCACGTGGTGTGCTGTGTGAGCGATAAGCAACTTTGCCTCTTTCTGAAAGTCCGGCCAGTTTGCTGTGCTTCGTGAGAAGCGACTCTTGATGTATGTCGTTTTAGCGACAGGAGATTTATAGGTTGGTTTGTTGGTTAGATCAATGTGAGAAGTGTTTATTTTGTGTCATAGAGTGATTCTTTTTTAAGC
The DNA here is from genome assembly GCA_964583225.1 of uncultured Verrucomicrobiales bacterium. GTDB lineage: Bacteria > Verrucomicrobiota > Verrucomicrobiia > Verrucomicrobiales > Akkermansiaceae > Oceaniferula. Next base: position 1,159 of record CAZOWD010000052.1, read on the forward strand.
GAGTATTTTAATGCGTCGTTATCTTGGTAAGATGTATCTAGGGTCATCCCTACAGATTCCATGACGTGAATCATGGCATGGTTGTTTGGAGAGCAGTAACCATTGATCTTGGAAATTCCCAGATCGGGGGCTTGTTGGATAAATTGTTTCAGAGCCGCTGTGCCGAGCCCTTTACCTGTGTATTGTCGACCGATGAGCATGCCAAATGCGTTTTGGTGACCAGGGATGACTTCGCCATAGTTTATAAAGCCGATAATACTTGATTCGTGCTGTAGTAAATAACACTGAGGTATCTCTTGTAATAATGAGATAAGCATGTGTCCGTTTGGAACCGTCATGTTTCGATAGGGGTGAGCATTGATGTGAGCCCAATCTTCTGGAGAACTTAAGGCGTTGCGGTAAAGTTCTTTGAACTGACTGAGAGTAGGATGGATGATAAGTTTCATGATGAATATTCTAAATGTTAGGTTGAATTGTCTATGTTAGATTGATGCGAGTTTGGATGTTAGTTTTTCGATAGCTAAGACCGTCTTATCAGTTTCAAATTGCCCGTTTTTGTCTTCGATGCCATTTTGATCCACCTTCACCATGTTATCAGGATGGACATGTAAGGTGTGATAGCCAAATTGGATAGCGATTTCCTCTAGGTTGAAGGTATTACGTAAGGCGTGGGCAAGTTCTACAACATCATTTGATTGGGTTGTTTTAATATGGATAAGAAGTGTGTCTTCATATTGTCCGTCGCGAAACCCTTTGCCATCGACAAGAGTAAAGGAGTTAAATTTTTGCGTTATTTTATGAATGACGGATACTCGATCATGCTCGTCGAGCCTATGTTTTCCATTGGGCGAATTTAAAAAGATCGTAAAGGAGAGAGCGTTGGAGAAATTTCCAAGAGATCTTGAACGTGGATTGCTATTTATTGGGTGGGTATGATTCATGATAATAATCGTTAAATGTGAATTCACACCTGAAGCTAGCCTCTCAAGGGATAAACAAAAAACGACCAGTCCGAAAAACATCAGACGGGTCGTTAAAGCCGTTTTGGAATTTTGTTCAAAACAGATTTAAATCTATCTTGCACATCGAGATCGGTTGATCTCTAGGCACCTTGCATTCCGTGCAGGTTGCCGAACCTTGTGTGGGTTACTCCTGATGTATGGATGCAATTATACACATCTTTTTAGATGATGCAAATTTTTTTACTCAAGTTGTTTCGGTTCTTCCATGACGGTTGCTTCTGAGGAGTCTTTGAAGATGTGCTCGCTGATGACTTTTTCTGTGATAGAGGCGATGTATTCGTTGAGCACTTTGCTGAGTGCCTGGAATTCGGGCCAGAGGGTGTTATCGCAAAATGAGGGGGCGATTTTAGCCATTACGGTGGTGTAACGCTGGCGTCGGTATCGGTAGGGGGTGATGCCGTAACTGCGGAGCAGAGCGGTGAAAAGTTTACGACTCCAGATGTCTTTCAGGGTGAATCGGTATTCTATGGGATCATCCGCTGATTCTTGGAGTATTTTATCGAGCTTGGCTTGCATGCGGTCGAGAGCATTGGCTGCCGCATCTCGTTCGCCTTTAGAAGTTGCTCCAGAAAAGAGACGCTCGATTTTTTCGAGTTTTTGAATGAGTTCTTGTTCGGTCATTGTGATGAAATAATGAGGTCATAAAAAATGGCGCATGCTGGAGAGCGTGCGCCATTTTGAGAAGATGTGTTGGTTTGGTCGGATGTGTCGTTTGTATTATTGACCGAGTAGGGACATGATAGGCTGAGGGTAAACGCCTAGAATGATGATGGCTGCGGACAGAACGATGAGGACAGCCTTGCTGATGATTGGGAAGGCGATAGGTTGTTCGTTACGAGGTGCGTTCCAATACATCGCTTTGATGACTTTAAGGTAATAGTAAAATCCTGCGGCTACGCTGACAAAGGCGATGCCGATGAGCCACCATGAAAGTCCCGCTGTGAGTGCTGATTTAAAGATGAAGAATTTTCCCCAGAATCCTGCGGTCAGTGGGATGCCTGCGAGGGCTGCCATGGCGATAGTGAGAAGCCCCGCGAGTAGCGGATTGCGTCGGCCAAGTCCGTCAAAGGCATCGATACTGTCGCTTTCTTCAGAGGTGTGCACGAGGGCAAGCACGAAGAAGGCGGCAAAGGTCATAAGCAGGTAGGTTCCGAGATAGAACGATACGCTGATGAAGTCGCCTGTGGCGATTCCCATGATGAGAAAACCTGCGTGGGCGATGGATGAGTAAGCGAGTAGGCGTTTGAAGTTGCTCTGCTGAATGGCTGCAAAGTTTCCGTAAATGAGCGTAGCGCCAGCCATGATAATCAGGATGAAAACAAGCTGAGTGTGTGTGGGGGCGTCGGTAGCGAGGAAGGGGCCGAGCACTTTCCACATGACGATAAATCCAGCGGCTTTGGAAGCCACAGACATGTAAGCTGTGATTGGGGTAGGAGCTCCCTGATAGACATCGGGGATCCAGAGTTGCATCGGTGCGGCTCCGATTTTAAATCCAAGAGCAATCACGATCATGGCGAGTCCGAAGAGGAGGAAGTGAAGGTTGAGTCCATCCGCTTGTAATGCTGCAGGGAATAGGGCGAGGTCTGTGGTGTGAAGTGAGCCGAAGATCCAAGCAATTCCGTAAACGAGGAACCCAGTGGAGAGAGCGCCTAGAATGAGGTATTTTACTCCAGCTTCGAGCGATCCCGCATTGCGGCGCATGTAGGCCACCATGACGTAGAAGGTGATGGTGACGAGCTCGAGAGCGACAAAGATAGAAACGAGGTTGGTGGCAGATGCCATCCACATGAGTCCTGCGCAGGCAAAGATGGGCAGACAGTAAAATTCGCCAGTGTCAGATTCGGAATCGTCTCCTGAAGTAAATTTGGAAAGGACTGATTTGAAATCGACGGACATCAAGAGCACGAGAATGGTGCTGACGAGTGCGATGATTTTGTAGAACCGAGCAATGGCGTCGTAGCCGTAGAACTTGTTCATCCAATCGGGCACAGCAGCTGTGAGCGGGGCAGTGCATTGGAGAATGAGGATTACGGTGAGTCCAGCTGCGGCGATGAGTCCGATGCGGGATTTTTTGCCATCGGTAAATGCCTCGATCATGAGGAGAACGAGACCGAAAGCGACAGTGATGAATTCAATGAGATGCGGTTGCATGGTGACGGATTACTTAAGGAAATTGAGAATGATGGCTGGGTAGATACCCACGATGAGGAGGACGGCGCCGAGGAAATACGTTGGGATTTTCTCGGTGATTGTCATATCGGTGGCTGATGTGGTGGATTTCACCAGTGGACCTTGGAAGGTGTTGCGGTAAGCGCGGAGCATGTAAACGGCTGAGATAACCACTCCCCAGAGGGCAATGATGGTGGTAACCTGGACAATGCCAAATGGTTCGCCTGCAACCCAATCTTTAAAGCCAGCGAGGAAAACCATGATTTCACCCGCAAAGTTGGCGAGTCCGGGAAGTCCGAGCGATGCCATACCGGCAAGACCGAAGATGAATGCGAGGGCGGGGGCTGTTTTTGCAAGTCCGCCGAGCATGGTGATTTCCAATGTGCCCGTTTTTTTCTCGACGATAGAACTGAGGGAAAAGAGGAGGGCGATGGAGATGCCGTGGGCAAACATGAGGAGCACGGCGGCTGGGATGGCAATTTCGTTTTTGCCATTGGCGATCACCGCTGCGATTGCGAGGAAAATATATCCCATGTGCATCACGGATGAGTTACCGAGCATGAGGTCGAGTCGTTTCTGGTTGATGGTGACGAGACCAACCCAGATGATGTTTCCGAGAAGGAGCATGCAGAGAAGCGGAAGCCAGTGCATCATTCCGTCGGGTGCAACTTTCAAGCCAACGACGATCAACCCGTAAAGTCCGAATTTTTTAAGCACGCCTGCGTGAAGCATGGAAACGGGAGCAGGAGCGCTGGCGTATGCAGGGGCTGCCCATGAGTGAAGTGGGAAGAGAGAAATCAATGTGCCAAATCCAACGATGAGGAGGAGGGCAACGGTGTTTTGAGCATCCGCAGGGATGGCCTTGAGGTCAGCGAAGGCAAAGCTATCGAGATGGCTGACGGCAAGGAGTAAGCCTGCAAGAAGGATGATGGAGCCAAATGCGAGATACACGGTGATTTTCCAAGCGGCTTCCTTACGGTTGCCACGCCCAAGAATTCCAATCATCAGGAAGGTTGGGATGAGTGCCATTTCGTGGAAGGCGTAGAAGAAAAACAGATCGGTTGAAAGGAAGGCTCCGATGGCTCCGCAGGCGATAAGCAGTGTGCTTGCATACCAGAGTTTTTCGCGTCCTTCTGGGCATTTACCACTGTAAACGGCGGCGATGGTAACGATTACACTCAGCAGAAGCATAATGCGGGAGATACCAGTAAGCCCGAGCGATAAATGAATCGCAGGGTCTTTCAGGACCAGCACGCTGAAGTCGCCACCTTGAAATGTAGGGCAAACAAAGGTGAAGGCGAGCGCGAGGTTGAGTCCGGCGGCAGCGATCGCAGTCTTGCGGGCCGGGGCTCCAGCAAAGATAGCAATGGCTGCTACGAGAGGGATGAGAATAAGTGCTAATAACATGTTTTTGAAGTAGTTAGTAGAGAGTGTGAAGTAGGAGTGAGTGACGGACTATTAGGCAAACACTGTGAAGTAAATGACGAGAAGAACGCCAACGGACATGATGGCTGCGTAGTTGCCAAGCGCTCCGTTTTGAGCGTAGCGGCGGAACAGACCACCGACTCCAGAGACTGCGCGGGATGATCCTTCTACGATGAGCCCTCCGATGATAAATTCATCAAGGAAGTGGATGACAGCAGCTACGGCATCTTGACCGATGGTGACGATCTTGGCGTAAATTTCATCGAAGTAGAACTTGTTGGCAAACAATGGGATGTTGATTGGGTCTTTGTCTTTTCCAAAGTAGAGCACAAAGGCTGCAACGGCACCGATGACAAAAGCTCCGATTGAACAAAGGAACGGAAGGCTGCTGAAGTGAGGCATGACCTCAAAGTGCAGGTGCCATTCGTGAGCGGCGGGGAGGATGTTGCCGAGGAATGGAGAAACAAGCGCCATGAGTGCGAGAATGATGAGCGGAAGCGTCATGAGCAGTGGTGCTTCTTTGGCTTCTTCAGCGCCATGTCCGCGAGGTTTTCCGAGGAACGCGATGAAAAACAAGCGGAGCATGTAGAAGGTGGTGAGGGCAGCTACACCAACAGCGATCCAGAAAAATGGTGTGCCGTAGGGGGATTCGTGAGCGGCGTGAAGAATGCCTTCTTTGGAATAAAATCCAGAGGTAAATGGCACGGCTGTGAGTGCGGCGGTTCCGATGAGGAAGGTGATTGCGGTGATGGGCATTTTTTTGAGCAATCCGCCCATTTTCCAGATGTCTTGCTCGTGGTGGCAGGCGTAGATCACAGCACCAGAACCGAGGAAGAGAAGCGCTTTAAACCAAGCGTGTGTGAAGAGGTGGAACATTCCAGCTTCAGGGGCGAGCAAGCCGATAGCCATCACCATGTATCCAAGCTGGGAAAGTGTGGAGTAAGCGAGGATTTTTTTGATGTCGCCTTGTTGGGTCGCCATCAGAGCGGCGAGTAGGGCGGTGAGTCCACCGATCCAGCAAATAGTTTCGGCTGACCAAACGGGGATGATGGTGGAAAGTGCAACTCCTTCGGGAGTGATGGAGAGGAAAAGTCGAGCCATCATGTAAACACCCGCAGCTACCATGGTGGCTGCGTGGATGAGTGCGGAAACTGGTGTGGGGCCTTCCATGGCGTCGGGAAGCCATACGTGAAGTGGAAGTTGGGCTGATTTACCAATGGCTCCACAGAAAACAAGGAGGATAACGGCTCCTACGAGTCCCGTAGAGAGCGCCCCGAATTTGGAGCCGTCCATTTCAGAAAATACGATCGTTCCCATGATTCCCCAGAGCATGAGGATGCCGATCATAAACCCGAAGTCGCCGATACGGTTGGCGAGGAAGGCTTTTTTTGCTGCGTCGGCAGCGGAGTCTTTTTCATACCAGTGACCGATGAGAAGGTAAGAACTGAGTCCAACCAATTCCCAGAAGATAAACATCATGATGAAGTTTTGCGCGAGCACAACCCCCGTCATGGAGAACATAAAGATGGAAAGTCCGCTGAAGTAGCGCGCCTTGGCGGAGTCGTCTTTCATATACCCGAGAGAGAAAATATGGACGAGCATCCCGATTCCAGTAACGACAATCATCATGCCCGTGGACAGTTGATCGAGTTGGTATCCGATATCTAAATGGAACGACCCAGCTGAGATCCAGTTGAAGGAATCAGCGGAGGTTTTTCCAAGTAAGGAAACCGCGATGGCAAAGGTAGCAATCACTGAGGCCGTCGAGAGGTAGGCGGACGCCGCAGCGCTGCGTTTCAGACCGAGCTGGATAAGCGCGGCACTCGCGAGCGGTAGGATGAAGAGAAACCAAGGTAAGTTTTCCATGATGGTATGTTAAGTTGGAAGTAAGAAGTGAGATGAAAAAATCTGGGATATTGAAGCTACTGAATGAGCGTTATCCTTTTAACGTCGTGAGTTCGTCAGTGTTGATGGTTTGTTTGGCTCGATAAAGTGAGACGATGATGGCCAGGCCAACAGCGACTTCGGCTGCGGCAACCGTGATGATGAAAAAGACGAGCATTTGCCCATCGTAGTCAGGGAGTCCACCCACGGTGTTGAATCGGGTAAACGCCACGAGCGTAAGTGAGGCTGCCGCGAGCATCAGCTCAAGACACATGAACATCACGATGATGTTGCGTCGCATAATCACGCCACCTAGTCCGATGGCGAACAGAAGTCCTGAGAGAAAAAGGTATTCGTTGAGAGAGGGTGTCATGACTCGTTATTTTGTAGATTTCTTAGAAAGGGTAACGCAACCGATGGTGGCTGAGAGTAGGAGGACGGCGACCATTTGCAGCGGGAAATTGTAATCGGTGTAAAGCTTGCGACCCAGCAAATGGATGTCTGGAAGGTTGCCATCTTTGAGTTTTGTGTGGATGATGCTGTCTTCTTTGAAGTTGGCAGCTGCTTCTGTGAGTTGGAGTTCAGGAGCGGTGGGGGAGTGCTGGTCAGTGGAAAGCACAGCAGCAAGCTGAAGTATCAAAACCACGGGGATCAGCACGCCAGCAAGAACCGCTTTGGATGTGCGGGGAAGTTTTTCCTCTTTTTTCAAGTCGAGCAACATGATGATGAAGAGAAACAGAACCATGATGGCTCCTGCGTAAACGAGGATTTGAAGCACACCGATCAGGTAGGCGTTGAGTCCGGTGAAAATGCCAGCGAGTCCGATAAAGCTCAGGAGCATCGCAAGCGCACTGGAGACTGGGTTACGCATGAGGACAACCATGACGGCGCCAGAAAGCATCATCGCGGCAAAGATGTAGAGGAAGATTGAGTTCATTTTTTAGAATGGATTAACGAGATTGATGGTAACCTTGCGGGGAAGTGTTGTGCTGATTTTACAGAATAACGGATACTCTGGACGTTCGATTTATTTGAGTGGGTTCCACTTGTTGATAAGTCCTTCGCGGACGCCGCCGATTTCGTAGAGTTTTTCTTTGTTGTGGACGAGTCCATCGCGGGAAGTGGCGATGACGAGGTAATCTTTGCGGAGGAAAATCGCTTGTTCCGGACAAACTTCTTCGCACATGCCACAGTAGATGCAGCGTGTCATGTCGATTTCAAATTCTTGAGGGCGTTTTTCAACTTTTGCCCACTCGTCATCAGAATCGATTTCACCAGGCATGATGGTGATGGCTTTTGGCGGGCAGATAAATTCGCAGAGTTGGCAGGAAACGCAGCGTTCGCGGCCTTGTTCATCGGTGACGAGTGTGGGGGCGCCACGGTAATACTCAGGCAGTTTGTCGTCCCAGCGCGTTTCTGGATACTGCATGGTAATACCCGTGCCAGATGAGTTAAACTGCTCGGCTCCAGGAGTGGTTCCACGCATGGATCTCCAAGCGTGTTTCCATGTGATCCATAACCCTTTAAAGATGGCAGGAAGGTAAAGTTTATCCGCCAGCGTAAGCTCGGGACGTTTGATTTTGATAATGGCCATTTTTTTGTGAAAGGTGCGATTTAGTTAAAAAGCATGATGATGCCAGCAGTGATGAAGATGTTGACGAGTGCGAGTTCGAAAAACACAACCCAACCGAGTTTCATGAGTTGGTCGTAACGGAAACGGGGAACCGTCCAGCGAACCCAGATGAAGAAAATGATGAAGGCGATGACTTTGATGAGGAAGATCAGAATGTGAATGAGTCCTCCCAATGACCATGAGTTGATGATGCTGTCTAAGCCAAATCCAGCGGACCAACCACCGAAGAAGAGGGTGACGATCACGGCTGAGCCAACCACCATAGCTGCGTATTCACCGAGGAAGAAGAGGGCGAATTTCATGGAGGAGTATTCCGTGTGGTATCCGCCGACGAGTTCTGTTTCACACTCGGGAAGGTCAAATGGCATCCGGTTGGTTTCTGCAAAGATAGAAACGGTGAAGATGACAAAGGAAATAGCGAGAGGGACGAGGAGCAACCAGCGCTCAGGAGAGAGTCCTTCGCCCCAGAGAGGGAGAAGAAGCCATCCGTTATCGGCTTGGTTTTGCACGATGTCGGAAAGGTTAAGCTGTCCAAAAATCATGAGCACGGGGATGATGGAAAGACCCATGGCGATTTCGTAAGAAATCATCTGTGCGCAGGAGCGGACACCTCCGAGGAAAGAGTATTTGTTGTTGGATGCCCAGCCAGCGAAGGTGAGGCCGTAAACGCTAAGCGAAGCGATGGCAAAAACAAAGATGGGACCAGCGTCGATATCGGCAATGACGAGTGGGATTTCAACTCCTCCGATGGTGATGTGGCTTCCGAAGGGGAGAATACAAACCGCGAGGAATGCGGGCGCTGCCGTAAGGGCAGGGGCAATCCAGAAGAAAAACTTGCGGACGTGATCTGGGACGTAGTCTTCTTTGAGGAACGCTTTAAATCCGTCGGCCAAAGGTTGGAGGAGACCCGCGAAGTGAAGGTCTTTTTTTCCACCAAAGAGAGTCAGCGGGATACCCGTGCGGTTCGGACCTGTCCGATCCTGAATAATCGAGGATACGCGGCGTTCAGCATAGGTGGAGTAAGCGATGATTGGGAGCGTGCAGACAAAAGTGAAAAGAACAATTTTCACTGCGGTGCTGATGAGGAATATATAGAATGGATCCATGGTGTGAGAAAGGTTAACCTACGATTTCGCCAGATTCTTTGCGTTGTTTTTCTTTTTCGATGAGTGGGATGGTGGCGCCAGTTTCGGTGATGACTGTGCCGTCGGCAGGGATCTCGGTGAGTTTGAGTCCTTCAAAGGCGTCAATGCTGGTGGCGATGACATCAAAAACGGCTTCGATGCTACCTGGTGCTTCATCGGGAGTTCCTCCGCTGAGCGCGAGGATGAGATCGGTGATGATTTCCCAATCGGAGCGAGCGTCTCCAGGAGGGACGCAGGCGGCGTTGAGTTTTTGGAGTCGGCCCGTGATGTTGACCATGCTACCGCGTTTTTCTGCTGGTCCTGCGCTTGGAAGCACGATGTCTGCTAGTTTGGCGGTGTTGCCGGTCATCGGGGTGATGTTGATGAGCAACTCGAGGTTTTCAACGACTTCGGATGAAATGCCTGCGGCTTCGGTAAGGTCTTCGGAGGCTACGATGACGGCTTTGATGGTTCCGTTTTCGATGCCTTTTTTGATCGTTGCAAATCCAGTTGTTGGGTCGGATTGTCCAAGGATAAGAGACGCTCCCGTGGTGTTCGGGTTGCGGTCGGCAGCGATGAGCATGTCATCGGATTCCTTAACGCGTCCAACGATGCCGATGTTGTCGGTGCCAATTTCGGCAGCGAGCGTGCGCATCATAAAGAGTTCTTCGTTTGTTTGGCGTCCCGATGCGACTACTGCGATCTCGGATGCTTCAAATTGTTTGAGTGCATCGACGGAAGCGCTGATTGCTTGGTTCCAGCAGGTTTCCTCGTGAACGCCATCGGCTTTGATGAGGCAAGCTGTCATGCGATTTTCATCGGTCGGACAGATGTAATTGAGGCGATGACAATCGGGCATCCAGCATGAGTTGACTGCGTCGTTTTGGCGGGGGGTGATGCGGAAGATTTTGTTGCCTCGCGTCCAGATGGTGATGTTGATTCCTGTGCCACAATGGGTGTCAATGCTTGGCGTTTCCTTGAGGAACCACGTGCGCATTTTGAATCGGAAATCATTGGAGGTCAGCGCTCCAACGGGGCAGAGGTCGGTGACGTTGAGCGAGTAGTTGCTGTCGAGTTCCCGTCCAGGGAAAACGCCGACGGTGGTGTGGGTGCCTCGACCGTAGAATCCGAGCACTGGATCGTCGGCTACCTCATCCATAAATCGGATACAGCGGTCGCACATAATGCAACGTTCGTCGTCGAGTCGAACCCGAGGTCCAATTTTGACATTTTTAGGTTTTTTAACCTTATCTTCTTTAAAGCGCGACTCGGCTTGTCCGTGTTCGACTGAAAACTCTTGGAGGCGACATTCGCCAGCTTTGTCACAGATTGGGCAATCGAGAGGGTGGTTGATGAGAAGAAATTCGAGAACGGTTTTGCGTGATTTTTTGACGACCTCTGACTTGGTGCGAATCCCCATGTTTTCGGCGACGGTATTTGCACAGGCGATGACGGTGCGGGGCATCCAGCCAATTTCTTGGTATCCGTCCTCGTTATAAACGGGTTCTTGCCCTGGAGCTAGACGAGGGGGCATTCCCATTTCAACCATACACATCCGGCAGTTTCCTGGTGTAGAAAGTTTAGGGTGGTAGCAGTAGTGGGGGACTTCTTCCTCCGCCATTTTACAGGCTTCGATCATGCGGGTTCCTTTGGGAACCATGATCCATCGGCCATCGATTTGGACGTTGACCATGCCTTTTTCTGCGGCGATGTCTTTTGGAAGTTTGGATTT
>CAZOWD010000053.1:0-11998 GCA_964583225.1 uncultured Verrucomicrobiales bacterium
CTACGGTTTCAAACCGCTAGTTTTTTCAAATTCAGGTAAAATCAACACACTCAAATTAAACCACCCCTCAATTACTCCTTGATTTCCGACTACATAAAGTCAATTTGTCCCCGACATATTCAAATACACACAGTATGATCTCTATTCCAAATTCAAACAAATTTACGCCTTTGGCCACGTCCATTGGTATTCTCCTTTGCCCGTTAGCGGTATCGGCGGCCACGACTAAAGCGCCGGTCTCTCAAAAAGAAACGGCAACCAAGCAGGTTTCCATTATCAGCGCAAAGCAAGTCTCTCCGACTCGCATCGACTTAAAACTCTCAGAAAACCATAAGATGTCTGTCGATTTTTACGGATCTGACATCTTTCGCTTATTCCGCGATGACAACGGAGGTGACATTCGCCCTCCCAAAGCCGACCCGCCTGCGCAAATTTTAGTAGATCATCCACGCAAAAAGGTAAGCAACCTGAAGCTCACCGAAAACGATGGAAAAATCATCATTTCCACCGATCTCATTCGTTTGGAATTTGATAAATCAACCAGCCTTTTCAAACTCATCCGCATTAGCGATGGCAAGGAGCTCCTCACCCAAACGGAAGCTCCCATCATCAACAAAAAACAAACTCTCATCACTTTCCAAGAGCATCCAGATGAACATTTCTATGGTGGCGGAGTCCAAAATGGAAGATTTTCACATACGGGGAAAGTCATCGATATCGAAAACCAAAACAGCTGGACCGATGGTGGAGTCGCCTCCCCCAACCCCTATTTTTGGTCAACCCGCGGCTACGGAATGATGTGGCATACCTTTAAAAAAGGACAATACAACTTCGGAGCAAGCGGAGACAACCAAATCAAACTTTCTCATCAGACAGACTATCTCGACCTCTTTGTCATGGCGGGCAAAACGCCAACGGAACTTCTCGGGAAATATTTTCAACTGACTGGAAATCCCGTCCTTCTTCCTAAATTTGGATTTTATCAAGGGCACCTCAATGCCTACAACCGAGATTATTGGAAAGAAGACGAAAATGGTCACCTTTTTGAAGATGGAAAACGCTACAAAGAAAGCCAAAAAGATAACGGTGGCGTCAGAGAAACTTTAAACGGCGAAAAAGGAAACCGACAGTTTTCTGCGCGTGCCGTGATCGACCGATATGCGGCTGCGGATATGCCACTGGGTTGGCTTCTCCCCAACGACGGATACGGTGCTGGCTATGGTCAAACCGATTCGCTGAAAGGCAATATCGAAAACTTGCGCAAGCTCGGCGATTACGCACGCAAGCGAGGCGTAGAAATCGGCCTCTGGACACAATCAGACCTTCACCCCAAAAAAGGCATTAGCCCGCTCCTCCAGCGCGATCTTATCGGTGAGGTGCGTGACGCTGGCGTTCGAATCCTTAAAACTGACGTTGCTTGGGTTGGTCGCGGTTATTCTTTTGGTCTTCATGGAATCGCAGACGCTGCGAATATCATGATCAAAGAAGGCAACGATAGCCGACCTTTTATCATCACTCTCGACGGATGGGCTGGCACGCAACGCTACGCTGGCGTTTGGACTGGTGACCAAACCGGCGGACAATGGGAATACATCCGCTTCCACATTCCTACCTACATCGGTGCAGGGCTTTCTGGCATGCCCAATATCTGCTCCGACATGGACGGAATTTTCGGAGGCAAACAACCCATCATCAACACCCGCGACTTCCAGTGGAAGACATTCACAACCATGCAACTCAACATGGATGGATGGGGCGCTAATCCCAAATACCCACAAGCACTTGGAGAACCCACAACTTCAATCAACCGCTGGTATCTCAAGCTCAAATCTGAGCTCATTCCTTATACCTACAGCATTGCTCATGAAGCAGTCGACGGCTTACCTCTCGTGAGAGCTATGTTCTTGGATGAAGCCAACAACTACACCATGAGTTCTTCATCTCGCTACCAATTCCTCTATGGTCCTTCATTTTTGGTAGCTCCCATCTATCAAGCCACTCGGTCTGACGAAAAAGGAAACGATATCCGAAACAACATCTATCTTCCAAAAGGTGAATGGGTAGACTTCTTCACTGGCAAAGTTTATACGGGAGGTTGTATCATCAATGAAATTGATAGTCCTGTTTGGAAACTCCCCGTTTTTGTTAAGCGCGGCGCCATTATTCCAATGACAACACCTCACAACCACGTCTCGGAAATCGACTACTCCAAGCGAATTTACGCTCTTTACCCCTACGGAGAATCTTCCTTCACGGAATATAATGACGACGGACGCACCAATGCTTACCTGAAAGGTGAAGGCGTAAAAACGACGATCCTTTCCAGTTTAAAAGACAACACTGCGGTCATCACCATCAAACCAACCCAAGGTTCATTTAAAGGATTTGTGGCAAACAAATCAACAGAACTGCAGGTCAACCTCACTCAAAAACCCGAAAAAGTAACGGCCACCATCAACAAAAAGCCCGTAACTTTGAGTCAAGTGAACTCACTCGAAGCTCTCGCCAAGGGTGAAAACGTTTACTTCTACGAAGAAGCACCGAACCTCAACCAATTCGCCACCCCAAATAGCGAGTTTTCAAAGGTTAAAGTTATTAAAAATCCAGTGCTTCACGTTAAACTGGCAAAAACGGATACCACAAAAAGTGAGATCGAAGTGAAAGTGGACGGATACCGTTACAACTCCCCCGCTCCACAACTTGTCAAAAAAGGCAAACTGGCTGCACCAAAACTCACCATCTCGGATGAAAGCACCACACCATACTCTATCACCCCTAGCTGGGAAAAAGAGTCCAATGCTGATTTCTACGAGATCGAGTTCCAAGGCGTGCGTTACTCTACAATTAAAAGTAATTCATTCCTTATTGCGGATCTCAAACCAGATACTACATACAAACTCAAAACCCGTGCAGTTAACAGCGATGGAGCATCGGATTGGAAATCGATCACCCTTTCCACCAAAACCAACCCTTATCAATTTGCTCTTAAAAATCTACTCGTAGAGTCTAAAGTGCAAGACCAAGGGAAGTCTAAGCTGAAAAACATGTTTGACCACAGCTTGAAAACGATGTGGCACACCAAGTATAAGAAAAACGCTATTCCTTTTGAATTTGTCGTTGATCTTCAGTCAGTCAACCTCTTGGAGAAGATCCAATATGTTCCTCGCTCTGACGGAGGTAACGGAACCATTACCAAAGGTAGTATTTCCTATAGTCTCGACGGACAAACATGGAGCAAAGCCAAAGACTTCCAATGGAAACGAAATGGCGATCCTAAAGACTTCGTCTTTGAGAAACCTGTCAAGGCCGCCTACCTACGCTTTAAAATCACTCAAGGCGCTGGCAACTACGGATCAGGGCGCGAGTTGTTTGTCTTTAAAGTTCCTGGATCAGAAAGCTATATCCCAGGAGATATTAACGAAGATAACAAAATCGACGCCAACGACCTGACCTCTTACGACAACTACACTGGCTTGCGTAAGGGAGATTCAGACTTTGACGGATACATCGTCAAAGGTGACGTGAACGGCAACGGACTTATCGACGCCTTTGACATCTCACATGTTGCGGTCAAACTCGATGGAGGGATTAAGAAACAGGCGCATTTGGCTCCTCTTTCAGGAAGTCTTTCTCTCACTCCGAACAAAAAGAACTTCAAAGCTGGAGAAATCGTAGAAATCAAAGTTTCAGGAAAAGATCTCGCATCTGTAAACGCCCTGAGCTTCGCCCTTCCTTACGATCAAAAACAACTTGAGTTCGTCAGCCTTCAGGCAACTGGAATGGAAAAAATGAAAGAACTCACAAAAGATCGTCTTCACACCAATGGCAACAAAGCGCTCTACCCCGCCTTTGTAAACATTGGAGAAGCCCCACTTCTCAAAGGAGACAAAGACCTCTTTGTTATCAAGTTTAAGGCGAAGAAGGACTATACCTACAATCTCAAAGCGATTGATGGATTCCTCGTTAGCCCTAAACTTCACTTCAAACAACTTTGGAAGAAGTAAGCCCCTCAACTAGGACAACTTAACAAACCATTCTTGTTTATATTTCAAGCTGCAAGTGACTCCGTTCACTTGCAGCTTTTTCTTTGATCGTTCAATAGCCTGAACAAAATAAATCCATCAAATTCATTTTTGACGTTTACTGAGAATATGAGGGATGATTCGAAACATGCTGTAAGCCAATAAAGAGCTTATAATATCGATAGGAATCCACCAAATAGGTTGAATGTAATAGGCTCCAAGAACATCTGCCCCTAATGGATACAACCATGTTATTCCTCCTGAAATAGCATCACAAAAAAGATGGAGCAAATAGGCAGCAGAAAACCAACCAGCCAAATAAAACGGCAACATCTTACGTTTTAAAAAGGAAAACAGTAACAAAGCAATCGTAAGAACAAGCCAAAATAGAACACCATGTGACAGGCTTGAATACCGCGCCTCCAAGGAAATATGTGGATGGAGCAAGTCGGGGAGAATACCAAAAACACCTATCGCAACGAGTTGTTTAGGCGAAAACACCCCCTTCCGATCTTCTGGAATTTGATAAGAGCGCTCATAAAGCCCCGCCATAATCACTGGCAACAAAGCATGGGTAACAATATTCATTTTTTATGAATCATAGGTTGTTAAAAATTTAACTGATACTCAATAGGTAATTCGTATCAGCGAGATTTAAATCTGAGAAGACCACACAAAAAAACATTAGTTTCGTCATGCAGAGCGTGTGAGGCGTCCATTCCATTCATTCGGAAACCTGTATTTTTAAGGTATTTTTTTATGCTTTCTGAAAGTTTTTATATCCACGGAACAATCTTTCAAAAAAATTAGTTTTCAAACCTTAATTATCTACCCCTACCACTAAATATAGTATGATTTTTGTTTTGCCTATACCATATAGGCTGTTTTAGGTGGTTCCGTCACCAAGACAAATCTATGCGCTGTATTCATTGTGGATCTCTAAAAGATAAGGTTCTCGACTCCCGAATGTCCAAGGACGGGACGTCGATTCGCCGTCGGCGTGCCTGTATGGTCTGCGACTATCGTTACACCACCTACGAACAACTGGAGCGCACCGAGCTTCAGGTCATCAAAAATGACGGCTCGCGCGAATCGCTCAACCGAGAAAAAATTCTCCGAGGGCTCGTTAAAGCCTGTGAAAAACGCCCCGTTTCTATGGAGCGCCTCGATCGCGCGGTAGAGGAAATCATGGTCGAACTACACAAAGACCATCTCATCGAAGTCCCCTCCAGCCACATAGGCCCCAAAGTGATGCAAAAACTTCACGAAATCGACCCCGTTGCCTACGTGCGCTACGTCTCAGTTTATCGTCAGTTTGAAAACGTCAGCGAATTCATTGCCGAAATTCAGGCTCTCGAACATCGCACCATCAATAACCCCTACCAGCGGAAACTCTTCACCGATTAAGTCACCTCCCCCCCATTTTATCATGATTTGTTTTATTGAAAACCGCCCCGTCCTCCAAGTAGGCCGTCAACAAGTAACGGGATACGGAACGGAATGGCTTCGCAAGTCCATCCAACAAGGAGCTGCGGCGGCAGAACGAGAAGATTTTCCTTTTATAGACGATCTCATAAAGGGGATTCAGCTGTATTTAGAACACAAATGCCCGCTTCAGCTTCTGACCATTGAAGACCTCCACGCCAAAGTGCGGAAAATGCTGACCAAAATCGGCTGTGAATCCATCGCTCAAAACCTCCCCCTTTTAGCACCACCAGTTACGATCTCACTTCAACGCATCGCCCGCGAATTAGAAAACCCATCCGAAGGCGCATTTTTTGCACAACTCCGTAGCGAAATCGAAGACCTCCGCGCACACGGAGTCGAAGATCTGAGCTTTACCGACACCCGAAGCTGTGTCAAAATTCTTCTCGGAGTTACTGAATGGTCAACCGACTGTGAACCGCTCCACGCCAAAGTGCTCAGCTTTCTTAACCAACACGGGAAGCCCACGATGCCAACCGCTCAAGAAATACGCCTGCACCTTATTTAATCTCACCTCATTCTCTCGGAATCATGGCTGAAAAAACATTATTTGAAAAAATTATCGATCGGGAAATCCCAGCCGATATCGTTTATGAAGACGACCTTTGTCTCTGCTTCCGCGATATCAACCCGCAGGCGCCCATCCACCTGCTCGTTATTCCCAAAAAGCCAATCGTGCGTATCGCAGAAGCCCACGCCTGTGACGAACCCGTTTTAGGTCACCTCCTCCTCACCGTGCAAAAGGTCGCCAAACAAGAAGGGTTTGCCGAATCAGGATTCCGCACAATCATCAACAATGGTCCCGATGGTGGCGAAGAAGTCCCCCACCTCCACCTGCACGTCCTAGCGGGACGCAAACTCACTTGGCCTCCAGGCTAGATCCACTCGCACAAACCACATTCCCTTTACTCTATTTCTCTCCTCATGAAAATCATCTCTTGGAACGTCAACGGTATTCGCGCCGTCTTAAAAAAGAACTTTGTTGAATTTATCACCGACCATCAACCAGACATCCTCTGTTTACAAGAAACGAAGGCACGCGCTGAACAAGTGGACCTTCCACTAGAAATGGGCGAATACCAAGCGTTTTGGAATTCTGCAGAAAAGCCAGGCTACTCGGGAACCGCACTCTTTACCAAAATCCCCCCTATCGCTGTCACCGAAGGCATTGGCATAGACGAACACGACACCGAAGGGCGCGTCATCACCGCTGAGTTTGAACAGTTCTACCTCGTCACCGTTTACACGCCCAACTCACAAAGCAAGCTGCGCCGACTAGAATACCGCCAGCGCTGGGATGCTGATTTTCTCGCTTACTGCAAAGATTTAGAGAAAAACAAACCCGTCATTTTCTGTGGCGACCTCAATGTCTCCCACAAAGAAATCGACCTAGCTCGCCCCAAACAAAACGAGCAAAATCCAGGATTTTCTCCAGAAGAACGGGCGGGATTCGATTCGATTCTCGCAGCGGGATTCACCGACACGTTCCGCCATTTTTACCCAGACCTCACAGAAGCTTATTCATGGTGGAGCTATCGCGGTGGAGCTCGCGGCAAAAACGTGGGGTGGCGGCTCGACTACTTTTGCGTCAGTTCAACCATCA
This sequence comes from uncultured Verrucomicrobiales bacterium, assembly GCA_964583225.1. GTDB lineage: Bacteria > Verrucomicrobiota > Verrucomicrobiia > Verrucomicrobiales > Akkermansiaceae > Oceaniferula. The sequence goes on from CAZOWD010000053.1 coordinate 7,111, forward strand.
TGGATAAAGTCACCAAAGCCGAAATCCTCAGCGATGTGTTAGGGTCTGATCACTGCCCCGTTTTGCTTGAAATCGACTTCTAAAAACCAAGCTGATTGATTGACTTTTTCTCAATTTTTTTCATACCTTTGAGCATCCATGTTTAGCTTACTCCATGGACTGCTCGCAGTCAGCACGCTCCAACTCACTCCTGTTTTTGCGGTGTTAGCCGTAATTCTAGTGTTTTCGGTGCTGGTTGCGCTTCTTTTAGTCAAAGCAAAACAGAGTCTTCTCGTTGGCTATTTCATCTGTGGAGTCGTGCTCGCAAATAGCGGAATCCTCGACCACATTTTAGCCAACAAAGACTCCACGCACGTCATCCATCTCCTCGCCGATCTCGGGGTTATTCTTCTAATGTTTACCCTCGGGATCGAATTCCCGCTCAAAGACATCAAGCGAATCTGGAGAATCACCTTTTTGGGTGGAGCTCTGCAAGTCGCCATCACAGCAGGCATTTTGCTATCGGGTGGGCTTCTGATGGGACTTCCATTCACACCAACATTCATCATAGCCGTAGCACTCGCACTCAGCTCAACGGCGGTGAGTTTAAAATCATTTCAAGACCTAGGTCTCAGCAACCACCCCGGAGCCCGATTCTCCCTCAGCATTGCACTTTTTCAGGATATTTTTGTCATCCTCTTCATTCTCCTTCTCCCCTCAATCCTCCACCAGTCGGATCAAGAAATCCTTCCTGCCATCACGCTCTCCTTAGGAAAAGGAGCTCTTTTCATGGGGTTTGCTTGGTTGCTCGGGATTTACATCATTCCCAAACTCCTAGACGCCGTTGCAAAAACGAGAAGTCGCGAACTCTTCACACTCACCGTGATCGGTCTTTGCGCCTCCATTGCTTACGCTGGAGAAGTGATGAATCTAGGACTTGCGCTGGGGGCATTTTCAGCAGGACTCATCGTAAGTGGCACCATCTACAGTCACCGCATTTTATCGGATATTCTCCCGTTCAAAGACCTCCTCCTCACGATCTTTTTTGTTTCTGTAGGACTCATGATCGACCTACAAGTTGCCCTCGATCACTGGCCATGGGTATTGCTCGGAGTGAGCGTCTTACTCGTCCTCAAATCTTCCGTCGTTTTTTCTGTGGGGAAATGGCTCAATCTTCCAGCAGGCGCAGCGATTCTCTCCGCTGCCTCACTGGCGAGCTCTGGCGAATTCACCATTATTCTCATTTCACAGGCCCATCAAATTTCGAACTTCCCCAACCAAGCCATTCAAATTTCACTCATCTGCACGGGCATTAGCATGGGCATCGTTCCTTCCCTCATGCGTGTGGCTCCTCGTTTTCTCAGATTTTTAGAAAGCAAAGGACTCTGCAAAAAACGCGCCCGCCCCCAAGGCGAATTTTCATCTTCCAGCGCCATCCAATCCCTCGAAGATCACGCCATTATCTTTGGTTACGGCCCCGTAGGTCAAGCGCTCAACGAGGCGCTCCGACAGCACAACATCCCAACGTTGATCATCGAACTCAACGCTCAAACGGTGCAGCGTCTCCACAAAGAAAACCAACCCGTTCTCTTTGCCGATGCGACCCACCACGAAATTCTCGAGCTCGCCAAAATCAAACAAGCTCGTTTTCTTGCCTACACATTTCCTCTTGTGGAAGAAACCATTAAATCGCTCAACATGGTCCGCCTCCACCACCCCGAAGCCCAGATTTTTGCCCGTGCCAAATTCTCCTCAGAAGTCCGCCAACTCGAGGAACTGGGCGTCAAAACCATTCATGACGAACGAGAAAGTAGCCGGGCCATGGTTTCTGTCGGGCTTTCCTCCTATCTGGAAACGATTGATCCCCAATAGAGTTTTTCCGTCTTACCTCATTTTATACCTTCCGTAACCAGCGATGCTAAGGTAAAGACTTGCCCAGCAACCTATGTTTATTCTCAAAAAATTATTCGATTTTCGCGGCAAATCGGACGAAAATGCGGAAAAACCATTTTTAGAACACCTCGAAGACCTTCGGGCCGTAATAACCCGCGTGATTATCACGCTGCTTATTGCCATGATTTTCTGCTTTGCGTTTCGCAATCAGCTCATGACCATCATCCGCGCTCCGGTCGAAAAAGTCTGGCTTCTCAGCCAAGAAAGCAAAATGCCAGATTCTGACGATGCAGCCGTCGACATCGATATCAAAACATGGGAAATGGCCAAACGTGCTGCGCGCGACACCGCAACGTTCACACCAACACAAAAAGAAGCCTACCTTCACCAACTCGATCCCGATGGATCAAAACATCTCAAATTCCACACAAAATGTGTCCCTTACTATCGCGCGGCACTCGAGCTTGAAAAAGCCAATGAAGACGGAGAAAAATTCATCAAAGACCTTCCCGAATTAGACCCCGCCATAAAAAAACAGGTTCTCTCTCTGCTAGACGATGAAAAACAGCCCGACGCTGTGGTTGATTCCCGAGGCAAGCTCGTGCTCATGCAAGCCCTAAACCCTACGGAAGGGTTTATGCTCTCCATCAAACTCGCCCTCTACGCGGGCGTCATCGTTTCCTTCCCATTACTGCTCTATTTTATTCTTCAATTCGTTCTCCCAGGACTCAAAGAAAAAGAGAAAAAAACGCTCTGGCCATCGATGATTATCGGGTTTGGCCTCTTTTTGACTGGTGTGCTTTTTGCCTACTTCTTTGTGCTCCCCCGCGTTCTCGACTTCTTCTACAATTACAGTCAGGACATGGGAGTCGCTAACGAATGGCGGATCGGATACTACATCTCATTCTCCACCCAGTTTACTCTGATTTTTGGCCTTAGCTTCGAACTTCCAGTCGTTGTCATGGCGATGGTAAAACTGGGCATACTCAACTACGAGATCATGAAAAACACACGATCTCACGCCATCCTTGCAATCGTTATTGTCGCAGCTGTGATTACACCAACTCCAGATGCGTTCACATTGCTTCTCCTTTCTGGTCCTATGATCGTTCTTTATGAAATATGTATTTGGCTCGCCTATTTTCACAAAAAAAAGGAACGCGAAGCTGATCTAGCCGAGAAAAAGGAACTCGAAAGTAAAATGATTGCTGCGCCCGCCAATACGACGAGCCGCGACGATGACGACGACGATGATCCTGATCATGACGGTCCCGATGACAACGGAGGTCCCGACACCCCTCCATCTGGAGGAACACCACCTGCCATAGAAACCGATTACGAACCGCCACGTCGCAGTTATTCTCGAGACATCGAAGAGTATTTCGACGATGACGATGAAGACGAAAGCGATCAACACAGTGACAAACTCACAGATCACTACGCCTACCACGACGCCGATGAAGACGTTGTTCACGGCGAAGATGAAGGTGAGGAGTGTGATGACGGAACTTACGATTTCGACGATTCTGAACTCGAGGAAGAATACCGCCCAGACACTGGCACTGACCCCAACGAGGTCAGTTTCTACGATAACCTCGACGACGATTTCGAACCTATCGACAGCGATCCCAACACCCCTGTTGAACAGTCTGAAAAAGAAACGGATCCAGAGAAAACCAAGGACAAACCCAAGGTTAAAAAAGAAGCTAAAGAAGAACCCAAAGAAGGAGCTGGAGAAAAAGACAGCTAACCAACCAACCCAAAAATATCCATGCACTCCATGACAGGATTTGGCCGTGCAGAGCACGCCACCAGCACACTTGCCGCCCGCGTTGAAGCGGCATCCGTCAACCGAAAACAAGGCGAAATCGTTGTTCAAATACCCAGATCATACGCAGAACTCGAAGCGCCCATTCGTAAGATTGCCCTCAGCAAACTCTCGCGGGGTAGAGTTAGCCTTTCGATTCAAATAGAAGAACCTGACGGAGCCACGGGAGCTGTTCAAGTCAACACGGCACGCGCCAAAGCATTAGAAGCTGCTTTCTCTGAGTTATCCGCTGGCTTAGACCGCTCCGTTTACCCGTCCGCTACCGATTTTCTCCGCGCCCCCGACATCTTTAATTTCAACGACCAACCTGCTACTCCAGATGATGCGCGAAAAGCGATCTTCCCCGCTGTAGAGGAGGCGCTCGACCAGATGATCGCCATGCGCGCCAGCGAGGGGCAACACCTCCACGACGACATCGTAGACCGCATCTCCACGCTTGAATCCATTGCGCAAAAAATCATCAAGCACGCACCATCCGTTAAAGAAAAATACAAAGAGAACCTTCACCGCCGACTCCATGAATCGGGGTTAGAGATCGATCTCAATGACGAGCGAATCCTCAAAGAAATTGGGCTTTTTGCCGACAGGTGTGACATCAGTGAAGAAATCACCCGACTGCATTCGCACTTTGACAAATTCCGTGAATATCTTGCGCTCGACGAACCCGTAGGACGTCCGCTCGACTTCCTATGCCAAGAACTTAACCGCGAGTTTAACACAATCGGATCCAAAGCAAACGATGCCACTCTGGCTCAACTCATCGTCAACGCCAAAACCGAACTCGAAAAAATCCGCGAACAGGTTCAAAACGTCGAATAATTCGAACAGAAAACTTTTCACCTACGCACCGCTCGCCCCCACACGCCATGATCAGCACATTTTTCTCCCCAAGCACAACCTCTCTCAAAATCTGTGGAATCACCACAACTGAGGATGCGCAGCAATTAGCTGAACTTGGAGTGCACGCTCTTGGAATCAACTTTTGGCCAAAATCCAAACGCTATCTTCCTCCCGAAGCGGCACGAACCATTAGCCTTCCCCTTGCTGGAAAAATCATTCGCGTGGGAGTTTTTGTTAACGCAGCACCAGAACAAGTCCGGCAACTCATCGAAGAAAATGTCATCGATATCGCCCAATTTCACGGCGACGAATCACCTGAATACTGCGCACCTTTCGCCGACGATCATA
>CAZOWD010000054.1:0-11955 GCA_964583225.1 uncultured Verrucomicrobiales bacterium
TTTGATTATACGGTAGGTGATTTGCGGATTACCTATGATCGACCTCTCTTATTTAATCAGGGAGAAGAGTGGGGGAATGGTGAAAAAGGTCGCAAGGTCATCAATGATCGTCGAATCTGGGTCACTGGTTTTCTTCCTCACGATCACGCACGATGGAACATTTCGTTTGTGCTTCCTAGCGGACAATATATCGCTGCCGCTACGCAGGGTAACGAGATCATGGTGCATAGCAAAAAGGGAGATTGGATCAGCCCGAAAGATCACGCGCTTCAAAAAGGAAGTGTTGGTGAATTTTGTTACACCTCGGGATGGCATCGTTTTGAATGTCGAGTTCCAGAGTTTCGTTTGAAGTCTGCGCCTGAAATTTGCCAGATCAAAAGCGTAACTCAGTCGGGAACTCCTCTGGAGAAAACTGACGATTTAATAGCTGGAAAAGCTTGTGATGTGCCTGTGGTTTCCGATGAGCCGATTACGGTTCAATTGACGAAGCCGTATGCTTTAGATGCTATTGATTTGCGTGCTGATCGCGTAAATATGGCTACGGTGGAAGCTCGCGTAAATGGCCAGTGGGAAATCGTTCACATCGGACATCCTATCGATTTGGTGAAGCAATTAAAAAAGGTAACGAGCGACACCTTGCGCATTACGTTTAAGGGGGAAAAATCAGGAATGAAAATAAAGTTGCTTAGAATCTATCAGAGATAGAAAAGCAGGTTTGCATGCTCTGTTTTTGTGCCCCAACGGCACAGACACAACTTATGGAGCATGGACGCCCTCGTTCGCATTCTCTTTTGACCCTCATGTCATAACGGTGCATCCAATCGGGGAAGCCCCCCCAAAAAAAACGCCACACGGAAGTGTGGCGTTTTTTGAATGATGATTGGTTGGCGATCTCGTTATTTCTTAAAGAAGGGAGCGAGAGCAGCGGCAACGGCGGCGTTGATATTTTTTTGACGAATGGCAGGAGTGGCTCCCTTTGTTACGTCTTTAAGCACATAGTTGCGGTAAACGAGTTTGTTGGTTTTTGCATCGATGACATCAACCAAAAGAGTAGCACGCTCAAAGAAATCTGGGCGAACTCCTTCGACTACGCCTTTGAGGTGAGCAATGTCAGTGATTTCTTGGGCATCACGTCCGTAGCCAAAGTATTCACTGTAGGCTGTGGTCATTGCGTTATTTTGAGCAATGATGAGGTATCCTACGACAAGGTCGCTGTTGGCTTGCCCAAATGATTTACCATGGCTGATAAATTGATTTTTGATTGCGGATTGGATTTCGCTGTGGATTTGCTTTTCTTTAGAAGTGAGGACGACTGTTGAGTTGGGTGTCATCTTAACCAGTCTGGCTGAATGATAGCCTTTGCTGGTGCCTTTGGGCATTTTAACGCTGGGTGAACAGGCACTGAAGGTGATGGCAAGAGCCACAGTTGAGAGTATAGAAATAAGTTTCATAGAATGATGTAGTTAATGGGTTAATGTTTACGATTGATGGGTTATTTTTTGAAGAATGGGTCGAGGGCTAAGACCATGGCTTTGTCGATACGTTTTGCACGTTCTGCATCTGATGGGTTATCGACAATATCGTGAGCGTAGTGGTTGCGGAAGATGAGTTTGTTTGTTTTTGAATCGATGACATCAACAAGGATAATCACCCGCTCAAAAAATTCATCACGGTCGCTTTGTTTGACTCCTTTCAGATGCGCGTAATTAGCAATGGCATCGGCATCGCGCCCCTCACCGAAGAAGTCGTTGTAGTAAAAGGTGAGCGCGTTATTTTGAATCATTACGAGGTAAGCCACCGTGAGCTGCGCATCGGGTTTTCCGTAGCTCATACCGTGGGCCGTGAACTCTCTTTTGATCGATTGTTGGATTTGTTTGTGGATGCGGTTTTCTTTGGCTACAGCTACTGGATCATCGGTAACTTCAGCTTTTGGATTGCGTTCGATGAGCCGGGCAGAAGTGTAACCTTGGCTCGTCCCCTTGGGGATTTCGATACCGTTAGAACAAGAGGAGAAGAGCGTTGCCAGAGCGATTGACGCTAAGAGTGGTAGTGTTTTCATCGTGTTATCTGATAAGCGATTAATTTTAGAAACGAATATTGAGTCCTACTTGAACAAATGGGGATGGGTCGATATCGCTTTTCTGGAGCGTGTTGTCATCTGCGTCTTCGATTTCCATCGTTTGACCCACAGCAACACCACCAGCGGCGTAAGCCCAGAAGAAGCTTCCAACATGGTATTCTGCACGCAGTCCTAAGCGAAGACCGTTCATTGAAATGTCGCGATCTGGACCGTGTTTGTCAGAGTTGACGTGCCAAGTTGGGGCGTCGTATTGACCGAAGAAGTTTAAGAGGAATTTATCTGTAACACTGTAAGTAACGCCACCGATCGGAGGAAGGAGGTAGGCTTCCCAGCGAGGTGCTGGACGCCAGATAAAGGCGACACCTGGGATGAGAAGGTCATCGCCAAACCCATTGTAATAATAGACTCCTGCAAAAACTTCGAGGTCTGGGTTGTAAGTGTATCCAGCTCCAGCGGCTACGGAAATAGCAAAATTATCGCTGCTGCTGTTTGTTCCTGCGTAGGTTGGCATAACCATAGCTCCCCAGAGCCATTTTTCGGAAACGTCATGGATGAATACGATGGGCATACTAATGCTCTGCAACGTGTGTTCTGTGAGCAGGTTGGCGGTGGAGTTATTTTTAACGTTGTATTTTAGAGCGTCATAACCGATCCACGCAAAAAGGTGAAAATCATCTTTGTTAAAGGCAGCAATGGGAGTCCAAAGGCTAAATTCATCTGCGCTGACTTCTCCGAGACCACTTTTATCAAAATCTGAAGAAAACCTATGTAGGTAGGAGCTGGTTCCAATCGTGTAACCTGGAAGGAGTGTGTCCGAATTTCTACGGGCAAATTTAATGTAGGGTGGGCCAAAGAAGCTTTGATAGGCGCTGCTATCTTCCGTGGTTGGAGCGATTGAGTCCGCCACGGAGTCTCCCGCAAAAATAGGGGTGGAAAGAGCTAAGGCAAGAGCGGTTGAAGTAAAAGTGAGAGGTAGGTTGAGTTTCACAAGGCAGTTTTACACAGAAGTGGTGCTGTATTGCAATAGGGAAGTTTCATTCCTAAAGGCTTAGATCGTGTATTGCATTTGTTGAATGTGTTATTCTTTTCTTTGAAAATCTTTGATTTCCTTTGAAATTTGTTTGCGTCATTTGTTGTTTTCCTCTACCTCAAAGCCATGTCCGATACATTTGATGAAGAAACTATAAACGCGATCGTCGAGGAAGTTTTGAAAAAGCAGGGCGCGTTTGTTCAAGAGCCTTCACAGTCCACTCCGCAAAAATCTTCGGTGAATGTGGGCGGTATTCCAACACATGCTCGGGCAGCGGTGCTTGAGGCGAAGGAGCGTTTAGCAATCAAAGAGTTTCCGATTCGGCCGATCAAGGACGATGAGATTTTAGTGAAAGTGGAAGCCTGTGGTATTTGTGGCACGGATATTCATTGTTATAAAAACGATCCTTTTGACTTAACTCCTAACGTTTTGGGACATGAGGGCACGGGTGAAGTAGTGCAGGTGGGAAGTAAGGTTACCATGGATTCCGTTGGGAAGCCCGTGAAGGTTGGAGATAAAATTGTTACTTCCATCATGCAAACGAGTCAGGAGTGTATGATTGCCAAATACAACCCTCTTCGTGCGAACCTCTGCGATGACCTTCAAGTTTATGGACTTCTCCCCGACGAACCCGATAACCATCTCAATGGATATTTTGGAGAATACTTAATCATTCGTCCGGGCTCTTCCTATTTTGTCGTTAATGAAATGAGCCTCAAGCTCCGCACGCTTATTGAACCTGCTGCTGTGGTTTGCCACGCACTGGATCGTGCCAAGGAGAGTAGTAGCCGACTCAATTTCCGCAGCCGTATTCTTGTGCAAGGGTGTGGACCAATTGGTTTGTTGATGATTGCGGTTCTTCGAGCTCACGGGATCAACAACATCATTGCGTTAGATGGCAATGATGATCGCTTGGAGATGGCAAAGTCATTCGGGGCGGATTATACGTTAAATTACAAACATTATGAAAACTTGGACTGCCTTGTAAAAGCGGTTGGGGCTCTCACCAAAGGGGTGGGCGCTCAGTTTGGATTCCAAGTAACTGGGGTGCCTCAGGCATTTGCGAATATTTTCAAAATGGTCCGCCGAGGCGGAACGGTTGTGGAAATTGGTCACTTTGTGGATGGGGGAGAAACCTCCATCAATCCTCACGAGGATATCTGTAAAAAGGAAATTTCACTGATTGGTTCATGGGTTTACAACAGTACGGATTACCCCAACGCTTATCATTTCCTCCAACGCGCTGAGCGAATTGGCTTGCCGATGGAGAGTTTGATTACTCACAGCTTCCCATTGGATCAAATTCAGGAAGCATTTGATACAAACCTTCGCCAAGAAGGTGTCAAAATTATGATTGAACACCGCTAGGTCTTTTTTTTAAGAATCCCCCGCATTTTCCTTTTTAGGAAAGTGTGGGGTTTTTGTTTTTAGGTAGATTCACCTTATTGATTATGATTACATCACCACTGAAAGTTTCGGGTCGTTTGCTTTTTTCTACGGCATTTTTAAGTTTTCTCAGTTTTTCTGTCGCAGAAGAGGCGGGGCTCGATCCTGTGGATGGGCAGTTGGACGAAAGCACCATCACCGCGTTGCGGTATGAGCAGGAGCTTATTAAAACTCCTTACAGTGTGAGTTCTATGGATGAAGAGGAAATAACAGCACCTCAATTTTATAGCCTTCCCGATGCCTTGGGTTCACTTCCTGGCGTGATGAATCAAAAAACGGGTCAGGGGCACGGGTCTCCGTATATTCGTGGATTTACTTCGTTTCGGAATCTCATGCTGATCGACGGTATCCGTTTTAATAATTCTGTTTTCCGTGAAGGACCTAACCAGTATTGGAATACCATCGATTCGTATAGCTTGAGAAGTGTGGAGTTGGTGCGTGGCCCTGGCTCTACGTTGTATGGATCAGATGCCATTGGAGGCACGGTGAATGCGTTGACGCGAGGGTCTGGTTTCCGAGAAAGAACGCCCGGTGAATTTTTCTGGGGAGGTTCTGTCGATGTGCGGTATGATAGCTCCGGAGACAGTGGCGTTTATCGGGTTGAAGGGATTTTAGGACAGGGGGATAAATGGGGGTTGCACGTGGGATACACGCTTAAAAACTTTGGAGACATCCGCGCGGCAGACGTGGGAGTGATGAAAAAAACGGGTTATGATGAGCAGGACTTTGATCTCCGATTTGATTATGCATTCAATTCAAATACATCCATGACTTTGGTGCACCAGCAGGTGAGTCAGGATGATGTGTGGCGCTCTCATAAAACAATTTACGGTTTTGATTGGGAAGGCACAAACCACGGCAACGAGCTTCGCAGATCGTTTGACCAAGACCGGAGCCTCACTTATTTGCGTTTTGAGGGAAAAGACACGGGATCTTTTGTGGATTCTTGGCAGTTGACCGCTTCGTTTCAAACGATGGATGAGGAGCGGTATCGTATCAAAAACGGAGGGAAATCGGACATTCAAGGGTTTGATGTCGATACCTATGGCGTGGCTTTGCAGTTAGAGTCGGACACCCGTGTTGGTCGCCTTATTTACGGAATGGATTATTATCAGGATCGCGTAGATTCTTATAAGAGAAAATACAAAGCGGACGGGTCTTTTGATAAAGAAACGATCCAAGGTCCTGTAGGAGATGATGCGCGTTACGATACCTTTGGTGCTTACATTCAGGATGTTTGGGATGTGAATGACCGATGGAACATTGTTGTCGGTGGACGTTATTCTTATGTCAAAGCCGATATCGGTCGAGTGGAAGACCCCGTGACCGGCAATGAAATATCGATTAATAATAGCTGGGATGCCGCTACTTTTAGCATTCGTGCGCTCTATGAGGCGAATGATTGTTGGAACTTTTTTGGTGGGGTTTCCCAAGGTTTCCGAGCTCCCAATTTATCGGATCTTTCTCGTTTAGACGATGCGCGTTCTAACGAGCTTGAAGTGCCATCGCCTGGACTGGATCCTGAATATTTTACAACCTTTGAAGTGGGTGGGCATTATAGCACAGATAAGGCACGCCTGAGCGCTACGGTATTTTACACTGATATTCGGGACATGATTCAGAGAACGCCCACAGGAAATGTTGTTGGTGGAGATGAAGAGGTGGTGAAGTTAAATTCTGGAGACGGCTATGTTTGGGGATTTGAGGTGAGTGGAGATTGGGAATTTGTGCCTCAATGGACTGTTTTTGCGCAGTCGGCATGGACAGAAAGCTCCGTGAGCACTTACCCAACATCTGCGCCTGTATTGGCGGATGAACCAATCAGTCGGCAGATGCCTCTAACGGGAAACCTGGGGGTTCGCTGGAATTCACCAGCTGGAAAATACTGGGTGGAAGGGGTTATTAACGCGGCAGCGAGAGCGGATAAGCTATCGACACGCGATAAGGCTGACACCAACCGCATTCCGCCAGGGGGAACGCCTTCTTACGTGGTTCCTTCTCTTCGGGGAGGATGGAATGCCACGGATCACCTCACGTTGACGTTGGCGTTGGAGAACTTGACCGATGAAGCTTATCGAATTCACGGATCGGGTGTAAACGAGCCTGGATTCCACGCCGTGGTGGGCGCTCGGATGACTTGGTAAGACTTTATCTAAAAAGTTATTTTTTAAATGGGAGGGCGTTTGATAAGCTCTCCCATTTCGCTTGCTTCTCGCTAGTTCGGCTACCATGGTTGGCTCATGACACCCGAAGAGACTCCTAAGCCACACAAACGCCGAGTTCGTTACAAAGGGAAAAACCCAAGGCGCTTTGAGGAGAAATACAAAGAGCTCAATCCTGAACGTTACGCAGATACCGTTGCTCATGTGCTGGCTAGTGGAAAAACTCCCGCAGGTCAGCACGTCCCAATCATGGTGGAGGAGATCATGCAGGCGTTATCGATCCAACCAGGTGAGCGGGTTGTCGATTGCACGCTCGGTTACGGAGGGCATGCAACTGAGCTTTTGAAAGCCGTGCAACCCGGCGGTTGTTTGCTGGCTGTGGATCAAGATCCTATCGAGCTTCCGAAAACGGAAAAGCGTTTGCGAGCAGCGGGCTTTCCTGAAGATTCTCTCCTGTGCGAGCGCACTAATTTTGTCGCTCTGCGCGGTGTGTTGGGGAAAATAGGATGGAATGATGGGGCCGATGCCATTCTTGCGGATCTTGGGGTGTCCTCGATGCAAATAGATAACCCAGCGCGTGGGTTTAGTTTTAAACATCAAGGCCCGCTGGATATGCGGATGAATCCGAACAAAGGCGTATCTGCCAGTGATTTGATCCAAAAATTAAACGCACAAGAACTTGCCATTTTACTGAGTGAAAACGCAGATGTTTCTGGCGCTGTTTCACTTGCTGATGCATTAGCTCAGCGGAAGTTTGAAACGACTGCTGAGCTTGCTCAGGCCATTGCTGATGCTTTACCAAAATCTTTTGATGCCGATAAGGTGAAACATCATCAACGCCTCGTTTTTCAAGCGTTGCGTATCGCGGTAAATGATGAGTTTCAAGTTCTCGATGGATGGCTTCGCGGTTTGCCTCAGTGTTTGAGATCGGGTGGCCGTGTTGCGGTTCTCACCTTTCACAGTGGCGAGGATCGTCGGGTGAAAAAAGCCTTCAAACAGGGGCTGGCCAATGGACTTTACAGCGCGATTAGCGAAAATGTCATCCGCGCATCTTCTAAGGAGAAATATGATAATCCGCGCGCGAGTTCAGCGAAACTACGTTGGGCGGTCCGAGCTTAAAAAGAGCCTTTGAAGTTTTTTGATAAAATGGGACGATTAAAAATGATAACCCATTGCACCTGACGAGGTAGAGTTGGTGTTGCCACTTTGGGATCGGTAAGTTTGGCCAGGGTAGGTTCCGTATTTTGTGTCGCCGTGGGCGGTTCCTATCCCTAGAAGCCCTCCGATGACTGCACCGCTGGCAGCACCAGCCCAGCCGCCCATAATGCCTCCAGTAATAGCTCCAAGTGCCCCGCCGTTGGTTCCTCTGGCAGTTTGCTCAGGTGTGCTACATCCAGAAAGCATGAGGGAGCCTGTGCAAAAAAGAACGATGAATGGTCGGGGTGAACAAAAGAATTTCATAAATGAGAGGTGCTTGAAAGTGAGTGATTACCGAGGGGTGTTGAGTTTTGGTAAATCTTTGAGGGTGATATACCCTTTGTTGGCGGTATCGAGTTTTTTAAAATCCTCTCTGAGTCGTAGGATCAGTGGTTGGTTGCGGGTGACGTCTTTTAAAAGAATGTATCCCTTTCCCTCCGTATCCATGATGGGGTATTCCTGCTGAGCGAGTTTTTTATCGCGGGCGTGTTTGAAAAATTCATCGCGTGTTACGCGCTTGTCGTGGTTGAGATCAAATTCTGAAAAAAGCCGTTTGATCACTGCTTGAACAAATTCTTTTCGGGTGAGTTTTCCGTCGTTGTTTGAGTCCACCTGACGAAAAAGCTGTTGTTGATGCTGGTGTTGTGGATTGGCATTCACCGAGGAAATCGGGATGAATAACGCGGCAAACAATGGAAGCAGTGAAAGTTTGAGTGGCATGGCGTGGTGAAATAGAGGAATAGGGGGAGGGGGGGCATCGGTTAGATTGCAGCGAGAAGTCCGCGTTTCATGACGGATGAATCTGCTTTTCCTGGGAACCAGAAATCAAAAGCGAGAACGCCCTGATGCAGGAGCATGGAAAGCCCGTTCGCGGTGCGCGCTCCATTGTTTTTTGCCTGCGCAAGTAGTGCTGTGGTTGGCGGATTGTATATAGCGTCGTAAACCAAGTGGTGGGGTTGGATGCAGTTTGCCGGAAGTGGTAATGGATCCGTGCGTTTCATGCCCAATGGTGTGGCGTTGATGATGAGATCCGCGTGCCCCGCAGCTTCGGCGATTTGAGGATCGTTAGACGCAAGCGCATAAAGTGGCTCTCCAGGTCCCGCGAGAGTTTCGCGCTTGGCGTAATAGCTTTGGAGTTCGGACTTGAGTGATTCAGCTTTGGAAACGGTTCGGTTGACGAGCCAAAGTTGGTCGCAGCCGAGTCGGGCGCATTGAGTGGCAATAGCTCGTCCTGCTCCCCCACCAGTGCCGAGAACCATAACGCGGAGATCGCCAAGATCGACGCCAAATTCTTCATGAATAGCTCGGGCAAGTCCAGGAGCGTCTGTGTTATGTCCAATGGTGGGTTCATTTTCTGATTCACCAAAAAGAATCGTGTTGATTGCGCCAATGGATCGGGCGTCATCGGTGAAGTCATCGCAGAACTCCATGGCTTCAAATTTATGAGGCACCGTAATGTTGCACCCGATAAACCCGAGACGTTTCATTTGAGCGAGGGCGTCAGGAACCTGCCCAGGGTCTATTTCCAAACGGATATAACGCATATCAAGCCCCGCAGCATCCAAGGCGGCTTGGTGCATCCCAGGTGATGCCGAGTGCTTGATAGGATTTCCGATCACGGCGAGTCGAGCAGGAGCACTAGCCCCAGCATCGAGAACGTCTCGGCTGGCGAGATCGGAGAAGGTGTAAACGTCTTTCATGGGATTGGAAAGATGGGTTAGAGGATGGCGACCGTGCGTTCGATGCGTTCGATGCAGGCATCTTTGCCGAGAATATCGAGGATGGCACCGAGGTCGGGCCCTCCTCCTTGGCCGCTGAGAGCAACGCGGGTGGGGAACATGAGTTGACCGGGCTTGGCGCCGTTTGCCTTGGCGGTTGCGCCAATGGTGGACTTGGCTTCTGACCAATCGTCGAGCTGACTGAACGCCTCGGCAAGTTGGCTGAGCAGGTCTTTTGCTGCTGCGTTTTTACGAACTTTTTCGAGAGCTGATTCGTCGTAATCAAACTCGGGATTCAGGAAAAACTCAATCGCTCCAGGAACTTCTGTGAGCAGTTTTACTTTTTCTTGAACGGAGGCAGCTATCTCTTGGAAGTTGTCTGGTAGAGTGAGCCCAGCCTTTTCTACATAAGGAGCTGCGGCTGTAGCAAATGCCTCGGGCGTGAGCGCCATGATGTGTTGCTGGTTGATCCATGTGCATTTTTCCACATCAAATTTAGCAGGTGAGCGAACCACGGCATCGAGACTGAATCGCTCGATGATTTCATTCATGGGCATGACCTCAGATTCATCTTTGGGTGACCATCCGAGCAGGGCGAGAAAGTTAAACACGGCCTCGGGAAGATATCCATTTTCGCTGTAACTATCCACAGCGGCACCCGTGTCGCGTTTGCTCATTTTTGATCCATCTTGGTTCAGGATGAGTGGAATGTGCCCGTATTGGGGAGGCTCCACTCCAAACGCTTCAAAAAGTTGGAGGTGTTTGGGGGTGTTCATGAGGTGATCTTCCCCTCGGAGGACGTAGGAAATTTTCATTTCGAGGTCATCCACCACATTGACGAAGTGGAAAACGTAAGATCCATCTGATCGTTTAATCACCATGTCGGGCGTGTTGTCTTCGTTGGTGTAGTCGATGGTGACTTCACCGCAAATGAGATCGTGCATGGTGATGGGTTTGCGTTCAAATTTAAACCGCCACGCACCGTCGGATTCATAGACTCGGCCGTCCTCGAGGAGTTTATTAAACCATTTGTCGTAGATGGCATTTCGTTGGCTTTGGAAATAGGGACCAAATTCTCCAGTGGTTGTGCCGTCGGCCTGCGGACCTTCATCCCAATCGAGCCCGAGCCAACTCATGCCGTCAAAGATGGCTTGTCGCGCCTCGTCTGTGTTGCGTTCTTCATCGGTATCTTCAATGCGTAAAACGAAGCTCCCGCCGTGTTTGCGGGCAAAAAGCCAGCTAAAAAGAGCGGTGCGGGCACCTCCGACATGGAGGTAGCCAGTGGGAGATGGGGCAAAACGTGTGCGGACTGGTTGCTGAGGTGTCTGGGAATCGTTCACGGCAGAGGGTGTAGCGTGAGAGCTCCCAATTCGCAAGAGTGAAACCGAAGATGAAATGAGTGATTTTTTTATTTATTTTTTGCTTTTGTGTTGACAAGAGCTTCTTTGAAAGGTTTATCCTAAGTTTCTCTTAGTTTTTGTGATGTAACATTACAATCTAGTAGTAAAATTTAAATCTTAAGAACATGAAAAAAACGATTACATCTTTAGTTGCCATTGCAACACTTACGGCGGGAGCTTCTGCGGCGACAACGATCGCATTCAACTTTACATCGAATTGGAACAATACACGAGTGAATGGTGCCACGGTCGACGGAACTGACCAGTGGACCGATTCGGTAGAAGCAACTTCTCCCCAAGGGACGGCTCCAGCCAATAGCACGGATAAAGGTGCTGTCACCACGACCACCGCATCAGGTGTCACTGTGGCGTGGTCTGCAGCTGGTATGTATAATGCTGGGGCGGAGAGTGATAAGGAGCAGAGTATCTACCGTATGTACTTGGACGATGGCGGAGATGGTCCGCAGGTAACGATTAGCGGTCTATCTCAATGGCTTGGTGCAAACAACGCAACTGGATATAAGTTGACGGTTTACCGTAGTAGCGACATGGAAAACAACGGAACCAATAAGTTTGCTCAGCTCGATTTCTACAGCGGAACGGGCACCAGCGGGACTCTCCTTGAGAGCATAGCGCCTGAATTGCCAGCTGGAGGTGGCAATTATCCGACCGCAACGGATGGGGGCGGTTCCCGTCTTAAGCAGGAAGCTTCAACCGTTTTTACGGACGACGTCATCACCTTCCACAGTGACCGTGGTCTTGGTGGCGGATATCGTGGCAGTATTGCAGGTTTTAAGATCGAGATAGTTCCAGAGCCAAGCTCAGCAGCTCTTCTCGGTCTTGGAGGACTCGCTTTGATCTTGCGTCGTCGCAAGTAGCTTTAACAAAACTTTGTTTTTCTAAGTCCCCTCATGCTGTTTGC
>CAZOWD010000055.1:0-11927 GCA_964583225.1 uncultured Verrucomicrobiales bacterium
TCGACTTTTATTTGACTCGATTAGGTGTTTTAGTGCCCGACGATCGGGACTGGGCATAGGGAGTTTTTGGATTTCGGATAGCTCAAACCAAGATTCTTTTTGCTCGGAAATTGGCGGTTCCTGATTGTTAAAATCGGAAGAATAAATGTGGAGGGTAACGCGGTAGCGTGTGATGCTGTAGGTTGTTTTGTGGAGGATCGGAAGGTGGGATACCTCTGCTTGAGATCGGCGCGGAAGAGACCACATTCCTTCGCGGCGTTTTCCCGATTTTTGTTGTTGTAGGAGTATTTGCCCGTCAGCATTGCGGGTGAAAATTGCCCATTCATCAACGTGGGTGATGGGCTGGGGCTTTTTCTTGATGGGGAGGTTTTGAGGTGTTTGGGTGAGGCAAAATGAACGAATAGGGCAGAGTTTGCAACGTGGAGATTTGTTGGAGCAGTAGCTTTGGCCGAGTTCCATTAACGCTCCATTGTAAGCCCGTGGGTTTTCAGGGTGAACGAGTTCTTCTGCCCATTGCCAGATCTGTTTGACGCCAGCGGTGGTGTCGATGCGTTTTTGGTAGTCAAAGATACGAGAAAAAACGCGCGATACATTGGCGTCTACGATGGGTTGCGGTTTGTTGTAGGCAAAGGAGGATACGGCTCCTGCGGTGTATCGACCGATGCCTGGAAGCTCTAAAATGGTTTTGTGATCGGTTGGAAAAATCCCTTGGTGCTCGGTGGTGATGGCCTTTGCCGCTGCATGTAAATTGCGAGCTCGGCGGTAATATCCTAGTCCTTCCCAAGCTTTGAGGATTTCCTGTTCGCTAGCGCTCGCCATAGCGGTGGGCGTGGGGTAGAGCGCCATGAATCTAGCATAGTGGCCTTTGCCATTTTTGCCAAGAACCGTGCTGACTTGAGTCTGCTGGAGCATGATCTCGGAAACGAGAATGGCCCATGGATCCGTGGTGTTGCGCCACGGGTAGTCTTTCGCTTCATCTTTAAACCAGCGAATTAGAGTGTTTTGAAAGGCTCTTTTATGCTGTGTAGGATGTTGTGAAGCTGGAGGTTTGGTTGTTGAATCCACTGATGGTTTGTGTGGGGAAAGGAGAGAAATAGACCAAGAGAATTCTTTTCTTATGGTGTTCTGATGGGGGTGATTCGTTTGTTGATGAAACGGATGGCGAGAAAGTATTTCCCCTGATCTTGTCCCGTGCCCATTAAGATGGATTGGTTTGGTGCTTGATGCCAAATGTGAGACATTAGCATGCTACCATTGGATAGTTGGGTTTGGTTAGGAAATTTGGCCTTTTGGACGGGATTGCCGTATGTGAGAGTAAATATTTTCTCGGCTTCTTCCCAAGCTGTGCGAAGCTTGGAGTTGTATTCTTGTTTTTCAACGGTTTCTGATCGAAGAGTTATTTCTCTAAGGCGACCTTCAGAGTCCCAATCGAAATAAAGTCGGTAAGTGAGTCCTGCGAGTTTGGCTTTGCACTTAAAAGCGCCGTTCAATCCTGTGCGCCCCATGAAAGTAGAAGCCATGGTTTGATCGACCAAGTCGCTTTTTTTTAGCTTTTCCGTGACGATGTCTCGGCTGTCTCCAAATTCAAGAGTTCCGTAAACCCCAGCGAAACTAGGAAGATTACAGAGGAATAGAAGGATAAATCCTATCAGTTTCATAAAAAGCAGAAGTTGTATTGATTGTATCGAGAAATACACGCGGGTGTATTTCCACGCGTGTAGAGCTGTGGCGGAGCCTAATACTTTTTGCGTTTAGAGGAGTTTTCCACGCAATGTGTCGGTTACCATCTTGGGGTTGGCTTTTCCTTTGGAAGCTTTCATTACTTGGCCAACGAGGAAGTTGAGAAGCTTTGCATTGCCCGCTTGAATCTCAGCTACTTTTTCGGGGTTGGCTGCGATAACTTCATCGACAAGTCCTTCAATAGCTCCTGTATCGGCTGGTTCAAATCCCATAGCTTTTGCTATTTCAGCGGGAGATTTTTCTGGAGTTTCCCAGAGGGTTGAAAAGACGTCGCGTCCTTGGCTGTTTGAAATGGTGCCTGCCTCGATGAGTTTGACAAGTTCGAGGATGCGTTCTGCAGGTAACGGACAGTCGAGAATGTTAGTGCCTGTTTCGTTAAGCTTGGCGAGAACGCTGTTGGTGATCCAGTTGGCTACTTTTTTGCCGAGCTTGGGTTCGGTGGCTGCTTTCTCAAAGTAATTAGCGAGATTTTTGTCGCTGGTAAGCACATCGGCATCGTAGGCATTGAGTCCGAAATCTTTTTCGAATCGAGCCCGTTTTTCATGTGGAAGCTCAGGGACGAGTAGGCGCATTTTTGCAACGAGATCGGCTGTTTTGATGGGGAGAAGATCGGGTTCTGGGAAGTAGCGGTAGTCGTGAGCGTCTTCCTTGGTGCGCATCATTTGAGTTTCGCCAAGCGTGGCATCCCAGCGGCGGGTGGATTGGACCTGTGCGATGCCAGCATCGAGTTCTTCGGCCTGGCGGAGAATTTCGTAATGCAGTGAGTTGCGGACAGCAGAAATGGAGTTGAGGTTTTTAAGTTCCACTTTTTCGCCAAGTTCTTTTTGTCCGTGAGGGCGTAGGGAGACGTTGACGTCGCAACGCATTTGACCTTTTTCCATATCCGCATCTGATATCCCGCCGTAGATGAGAATTTGTTGGAGAGATTTGAGATAAGCGTATGCTTCTTCTGGAGTGTCGATATCTGGCTCTGAGACAATCTCCATCAGTGGGGTTCCTGCTCGGTTGAAATCGATGGTTGAGTTATTTGCGTGGTGGGTAGATTTAGCCACGTCTTCTTCCAAATGGATACGGGTGAGTTTGACAACTTTTCCAGGGTTAGGGATATTTTTTTGCACTTCCTTGGGGTAAGCAAGATCGTAGAGTGGCACGCCACCACCGATGCAGAGAGGAAGGTCAAACTGGGTAAGTTGGAAGTTTTTTGGCATGTCTGGGTAGAAGTAGTTCTTCCGATCCCATTTTGAAATTTCAGGTGTGGTGCAGTTGATCATCATACCCGCGAGGATGGTTTGCTCAATAGCATGTTTGTTGAGCACGGGCAGAGCTCCGGGAAGTCCAAGGCAAACGGGGCAGGTGTTGGTATTAGGTTCTTCGCCAAAGCTGGTGGCGCAGGCGCAAAACATTTTGCTTTTTGATTTGATCTGGCAATGAACTTCGAGGCCGATGGTGACGATGTAATCTGAAACAGGCATGATAAAAAGATTGTGCTGGAAATGCTGGAAGGGGATTAAGCGGTATCTGAGAAAAATGCGAGTCCAAATCTTGGCTGAAAGAGAATCAAATAGAAAAAGTAGATTAATCCGCGAGTGTTGCTCAGTTAAGTTTCTTCAGAAGAAAATGAGATTTTAAATTGAGCTGTGTATTATGGGATACTTTTTGGCTGACTCTTTTTGATTTAATGAGCCGATAGGTTGGATAGTCCCTCTCCTGAGGGGAGATTGGTGCATTTTTGATCAGCGATATTTTAAAAGTTCCTTTAAAAGGAGAGGTGTAGAAACTAGGAGGTTTTACTGGTGTGGTTGTTTCTATTTTTCCTTTTTTCGGTTCTTCTTGTTGTTTTTCTTCTTTTTAGCCTTTTTCTTTTTGGGCGTTTTGTAATCTTTTCCGATGTCGGTGTCTTTGAATGACTCTCCTAGTGATTTTATGGGGTAAAGATCGCTAGAAGTGTGCGCCTTGTTCATGAGTTTCTGAGCCTTAGCGGTGACTTCAGGGTTAGATTTGGCAATGTCAGTTTCTTCGTAAGGATCTTTAGAGAGATCGAAGAGTTTAAGTTTTGATTTTGTTTTTAGGGCTTTGAACTTGCCGAATCGAACCGCTTGGGTTCCTGCGAGTTCCCAATACATATAGGAGTGTTTTTTTTGAGTTCCTTTTCCGAGAAGGGTCGGAACGATGCTGATGCCATCCGTTGGTTTAGTGAGGCTTACACCTGCAAGTTCTGCAAATGTAGGAAGCATGTCGTAAAGGATCGCGGGGTGGTCAGAAACTTTTCCTGGGGCAATTTTTCCTGGCCAGTAAGCGATGAAAGGTTCGCGAATACCACCTTCGAAAAGACTGGATTTTTTTCCTTTGTAGTTTCCTGCGCTGTTAAAGAACTCGATGATGTTTTTTCCGTATGGTCCGTTGTCTGAAGTGAAAATAATCAACGTGTCTTTTTCTACTCCTTTGTCCTTGAGCAGTTGAAGTATTTTACCGATGTCGCGGTCGAGTCGAGAAATCATAGCCGCGTATGCCTTGCTCGCCTTGGGCCAATCTTTATTTTTATACTGCCCCAAATCTGGTGGATTTAATGGAGTATGTGGGATGGTGTAGGCCATGTAGGCGAAGAAGGGACGTTTGCCTGCGTTTTCTTCGATAAACTTGAGGTTTTCTTTTGTGAAAAGATCGTGCGAATAGGCTTTTTTTGTTTTTGAGCTATTGCCTTCGGGGAGTTGTTCTTTTTTACGATCGCGCCATAAATAAGTGGGGTAGAAATCATGCGCATGTCTTTGGCAATTATATCCATAAAAATGATCAAATCCTTGATTTAAAGGATCGCCCCAGCTTCCTGGGTAGCCAAGCCCCCATTTGCCAACGCACGCGGTTGCGTAATTGGCTTTTTTGAGCAGTTTGGGGATTGTTTGAGAATCTTTGGGGATCGGGATGTTGCCTTCGAATGGAAGAGGAAAATTATTTCGGACAAATCCGTGCCCAGCATGAAGTCCGGTAATAAAAGAGCATCTTGAAGGTGCGCATAAAGCGCTGCCCGAATACATGTTGGTGAATTTTAAACCGTTTGCAGCCATTTTATCGAGGTTGGGCGTTTTGATGAGCTTTTGACCGTAGCAGCCAAGATCACCAATTCCCATATCGTCGGCTAAGATGAAGATGATATTAGGCTTCTTTTGTGTTTGGGCTAGGGAGGTAACTATCAGTGCTGCCAAAACACCTAGAATGGAAAAAAATTTCTTTTTCATGAATTTGATATTTGCTGGTCTAAATAAACACCATTGGAGATGAGTATTTATAAGTTGATGGGCGATGTGTAATGGGAGGTTTGTCGCAAAGCAAGGGGAATTTGATGGGTTGATTTGAATGGATGAGGGCGTAGTTTGTCCAAGTTTGGATCGTTTTTAATTTTTCTCTTTAGTTTTTGTTTAAGTATACATAACTCGAGAATTCCTTTTAAACGGAGGTGTATGTTTTAACCCAAATAGTAATCAAAAACATGAAGTTTATTTTTCTCGCTCTTATCTCTTGGAGCCTGATTCCAGTCTCAGCGTTTGCTAATCGCCCCAATATCCTTTTTATCCTCGCTGATGATCTTGGGTGGTCAGATCTTCGATGTTTTGGTTCTAGTTTTTACGATACTCCTAATCTCGACGGTCTCGCAAAAGAGGGCGTGAAGTTCACCCAAGCCTATGCTGCTTGTCCTGTTTGTTCTCCGACGCGATCGTCCATTCTTACGGGGCAATATCCTGCACGCACTCAGAATACAGATTACTTTGGAGGTCCGCAGCCAAGTGATGTTAGAAGAAATGCGAAATACCCCGTGCTTCCAGCGCATTATATTGAGCGACTCGATTCCAAGCACACTACGCTCGCCGAAGCTCTTAAATCCCAAGGATACGCAACCTTTTTTGCGGGTAAATGGCATTTAGGCGGGAAGGGATCTTATCCTGAAGATCATGGGTTTGATATTAATATGGGAGGAATCGAACGCGGTGGACCTTACGGCGGTAAAAAATATTTTTCACCCTACGGAAATCCGAAGCTCAAAGATGGTCCGGAAGGGGAACATCTGCCCGACCGACTCGCCACCGAAACGGTTAAGTTTATCCATGCTCATAAAAACAAACCCTTCCTTGCGTATCTTTCTTTTTACTCTGTTCATACACCTCTCATGGGGCGAAAGGATTTGGTTGAAAAATATAAAAAACGAAAGCAAGCGTTGGATAAAAACCGTAAAACCTTTGCCGACGAACCACCTCGAAAAGTGAGAATTCTCCAAGATCATCCCGTTTATGCCGCGATGGTCGAAGCTATGGATCAGGCGGTAGGGAAGGTGCTTAAAGCGCTCGATGACGAAGGTATCGCGGATAACACGATTGTTATTTTCTTTTCCGATAATGGTGGGCTCTCGACCTCGGAAGGTTCTCCTACCTCAAATCTTCCCCTTAGAGCAGGGAAGGGGTGGCTTTATGAGGGGGGCGTGCGCGAGCCTATGATTGTTCGTTGGCCCGGAGTGATCCCGAAAAATACAGAATGTTCTCAGCCTATCATCTCTACCGATTTTTATCCAACTATCCTCGAAGCCGCAGAACTGCCTTTGCTTCCTAAGCAACATCTCGATGGGCAAAGTTTTCTCTCGTTTTTGAAAAATCCAAAACAGCCCACTCAAAAACGCACTCTTTTTTGGCATTATCCACATTGGGGAAACCAAGGTGGCACGCCGGGAACGGTGGTGCGTGTTGGAGATTGGAAACTGATTCATTTTTACGATCCTAAGAAACCAGATGAACTTTATAATATCAAAAGAGATATTTCTGAACAAAACAATCTGATTCAAAAAGAACCAGAGCGCGTTATTGCCCTTAAAAAGAAAATGCAGGAAATCCTCAACCAAACTCATGCGGTTTTGCCTACAGTAAAATAATGGGGTTGTTTCAGGCGCACTGCGTTAGTGGGGGATGTTGAGCGTATTTGAGCATGAAAAAATGACAAAATTGATGGGCAAAACATCTCGCCATTTTGAAATGTCGGGCTACATTTGTTGCCGATATGAATGCATTAATTCAACATGTGGAAGGTGGTCAGGAACTGAGTTTGAGAGAAATTGATGTAGCCGCAGAGATGCTGCTGGATGTGGAGGGGAGTGATGATAAAAAAGCACGTTTTCTTAAAGCTTTGGCGCAAAAAGGAGAAACGGCTTTTGAGATTGCTGGATTTGTGGAGGCTTTTCTTGAACGGGCGGTTGATCCAGGAGTTTCAGAAATGGAGTTTGATGGGCCAACGATTGACGTTTGCGGGACTGGTGGAGATAAGTTGAATTTATTTAATGTCTCCACAACGAGTATGTTTGTGATTGCTGCTGGTGGCGCGGTGGTTGTGAAACATGGAAACCGTGGGATTACCTCGAAGAGCGGTGGTGCGGATGTGCTAGAGGCGTTAGGGATTAATATTGAGGTTCCTGCCGAGGTGTTTCGCGAATCTTTGAAAGTGGCGGGTGTCGGTTTTTTGTTTGCTCCGATGTATCACCCCGCATTTAAAGCGGTTGCTAAAGTGCGGGCTCAACTGGCTAAGGAAGGCGTTCGGACAATTTTTAATTTGATTGGCCCTTTGTTGAATCCTGCTCGCCCCGAATGCCAATTGGTTGGCGTGTGTGATTCTGATAAAAATGCGATGTTCGCTGAGATTTTGCAGCGCTTGGGACGCGATAGTGCTTGGGTGGTTAACGGAACCACTGCTGACGGTGGCGTTGTGGATGAAGTGAGCTTGCTGGGGGCTACGCGTATTTGCAAATCGGGCGCATACCAGTCACTCGTCGATGAAGTTATCAATCCTGAAGATTTTGGTTTTTCCGTGTGTGAGGTAAAAGATCTGCAAGGCGGAGATGCTGCGGAGAATGCTACGATTTTAGAAAACATTCTTTGCGGACGAGAAACGGGGCCTAAGCGCGAAATGGTTTTGTTAAATGCGGGAGCTGGACTCGCATGTGCGGGATTAGTTGACACGCTGGGTGAGGGAGTTAGATTGGCAGGAGATATTATTGATTCAGGTCAAGCTCTCGATCGTTTGCGCAAGCTTCAACAGGTGGCTAAGGCGTAATGTAATCTCAAAATCTAACTGAAAAATGTCATGAGTCCTCACGTCAAACCTACTAAAATTCCACAAGAGAGAGATTTTACAGCTGGAATGTTGCAGTGCAATTCCCAAGCGCTCACGGTATCTACTGGGGAGCGGGAATTGGATGAACGCCTCAAAGCTTTAGCCAGTGAGCTCTCAGGGTCTCGATGCAGTGAGCACTTGGCAGAAATGTTTATTTCAGCTGTTCGGACGGCGAGAGGTTCGGTTTCTGAAAGTAGTTTTCGAACGATGAGTCGGGTGGTTGAGGAAATGCGCTCGGCTGATGAGGTTTTTGTGCCATACCGAGGATACCGCAAAGTGTCGATTTACGGCTCAGCGAGGACCAGTCCAGATGATGCTGAATACATTGCGACGGTAGATTTTGCGCGGAAAATGCGCGACGCGGGATTTATGATCATCACGGGTGCTGGTCCAGGGATCATGGCGGCTGGAAATGAAGGCGCAGGGGCTGAAAATAGCTTTGGACTGAATATCAATCTTCCTTTTGAGGCCGTGCCCAATCCGTTTATTGCGGGAGATCCTAAACTGATCGGGTTTGATTACTTTTTTACGCGCAAGTTCTCTTTTATAAAAGAAGGCGATGCTGTGGTGGCTTTTCCTGGTGGATTTGGCACCATGGACGAGATTTTTGAAACTCTGACCCTAATTCAGACGGGGAAAGTTGCTATTTACCCATTGGTTCTTATCGATGCCAAAGGCGGAACTTATTGGAAATTTTGGCAACAATTTATCGAGGAGCATCTTGCTCGGCTCAATTTGATTTCTGATAGTGATTTTTCACTTTATAAAGTGACGGATGACGTGGATGAGGCCGTCGAGGAGATTACTCGTTTTTATTCCAATTTTCATTCTTACCGATATGTTGGGGATCAATTAATCATTCGCCTCAAGAACAAACCTTCAAAGGAGTTATTGCAGGTGCTGAAAAAAGATTACAAAGATCTTTTGAAAAGTGGCACATTTGAAGTGAGTGGACCATTACCCGTCGAGGAGGATGAGCCAGAATTAAACTCATTGCATCGTCTTGTATTCCGCCATGGCCGGCGAAGTTTTGGTCGATTGCGCGAGTTTATTAATGAGCTCAACAGGTAAACTGAGGTTCATTGTTCTTTTTTTACGATGTCGTTCACGTCTTCAGCTCAAGCTCAGCGCTTGGATACATTACAATGTAATGAGCTAGCAGAAGGCGTGGAGATTCATCTTCGGATAGCGGGCCCTTATGTGCGCTCGCTCGCCTATTTGCTGGATTTGCTCATTCGAGTTGGAATAAGCCTGTTTGCTTATTTCATTTTGATGGCATTGGGGAAGATTATTGGGTTTACCGTGGTGCGCGGATTGAGCATGCTGCTGATGTTTTTTTTGATGTTTTTTTATTACATCCTTTTTGAAGCGGGGAAACGTGGTGCTACTCCAGGTAAGCGGGCGATGGGGTTGCGGGTGGTTGATATTTCGGGAGCTCCCATTTCCTTTGGGCAATCATTTATCCGAAATATGTTGAGGTTTGCCGATGGAATGCCGTTTTTTTCTTATGGGTTCGGCTTGTTAAGCACGCTTTTAACCAAGCGTTTCCAGCGCTTGGGTGATTTGTTGGCGAATACGGTGGTTGTCTATGATCGTTTGCCTCAGATGCCACTAGTTGCATTGCCTCCAGCGTTGCAGAGTCGGGCTCCCAACGTCCCGCTTACCCGCGAGGAGCAGGTAGCGGTGATGGCATTTCTGGAGCGGGGCGGTATGTGGTCGGAATCGAGGCGGATTGAACTGTCAGATCACGCAAAAGTGTTGACGGGTGCCGAGGGGGAAGAGGGGATGACACGCTTATTGGGCGTGGCGCATTGGTTGGGAGAAAAACACTAGAGGAAGGGGCGAGAATATGCAGGGAAAAGAATTTGAAGAAAAAAATCGAGCCCGATGGGATGAGTATGAACAATTGTTGAAAAATCTGGAGTCGGGGCGAAAACGCGATAGGGAAACTAAAAATGGGGATGTGTCCCGATTTCCTGCGATGTTTCGGGAAATATGTACGGATTTGGCGTTAGCTCGGCACCGCATGTATGGAATGGCCATGAGTGAAAACCTCAATAAGTTGGTGATTCGTGGACATAACTTGATTCACCGTCGGGAGGGCGGGACTTGGGGAAAAATTTTACGTTTTGCTGCGTTTGAGTTTCCTATGGCGGTGCGCGCAGAGTGGCGGTTGCTTCTCGTGGCAACGTTGAGTTTTATTTTACCTGCAATTGGAATGCTTTTGGCTGGGTTTTTCTGGTCGGATTTTTCGTGGATTCAGGCAGTGCTCGGTCCAGATATGATGCAGCAGCTCGATACGATGTATGGGAGTAGCGACGATCAAATTTCAAACCTTCGCAGTGAATACGGTTCTAATTTTATGATGTTTTGTCACTATATCATGAATAATATTGGGATCGATTTTCGGATGTATGCTGGGGGGATTTTAGCGTGTTTGGGCTCGTTGTTTTCTCTGATATTTAATGGAGTGTTTTTTGGAGCGGTGGTCGTTTATATTCATAAATCGTGTGAACCTCAGGCTTTTTACACCTTTGTTGTTGGGCATTCATCTTGGGAACTCATCGCCATGGTGATTGCGGGGATGGCGGGGTTAAGGATTGGTTTGGGGTTGTTGAATCCTGGACGAAATACGCGTCGGAGAGCGTTGATGGTGGCTGGAAAACGTTCATTGCCACTTATTTTTGGGGCGGCAGGTATGACGCTTATTGCAGCCTCGATTGAGGGGTTTTGGTCGGCTGAACCTTTTTCTCCAGAGGTGAAATATTCAGTGGGGGCGGCGATGTGGATTTTTGTTTTGAGTTACTTGGCGTTTGCTGGTCGGGGGCGAGAATTACAAGGAAAGGAGGTTGAATGAGACTGGAGGACGTAACGGCAGAAATTAGACCTCGCACGCCTTGGGAGTCGATTGATTTGGGCTGCGCTTTGGCACGACGTCATTTTGGGGCTGTGTTGAGGGCTTGGGGGGTGACGGTTGTGCCGTTGTGGATTGTGTTGGCGTTGTTGCTGAAAAATCACCCCTCCGTGTTTATATTTTTCGTGTGGTGGCTGAAACCTATTTACGATCGGGTTCCTTTGCTGGTGTTGAGTAGAGCTCTTTTTGGAGCAAAGCCATCGACTTTAGAGGTCGCAAAAGCGTGGCCTAAAGTAATGATGCGTCGGTTATGGTTTGCGTTGTTTATCGGTCGGTTTTCGCCCTCAAGGAGTTTGAGTTTGCCTGTTTCCGAACTCGAAGGGTTAAGCGGAAAGGCGTATCGGCAACGGGTGAAGTTGCTGGAACGAAATGGAGGTGAAGGGGCGACGAAAGCAACTTTGGTAGCGGGGCTTTTGGAGCTTGTGGCGGGGCTTGGTTTGGTGATGTTAGCCATGATGATGGTTCCTGATCAGGTGAGCGATCGTTGGTTTTCTGGGATAGGGGATTATTTTAACTATCATGAAGTCACGGATATCCCGGCAGGGTTTTATTGGTTGATGTCGCTTGTTTATATGGCGTCTATAGTCTTGATGGAGCCCTTTTATGTAGCGGCGGGGTTTGCTTTGTATATTAACAGTCGGACGCTGACGGAAGGCTGGGATATTGAGTTGGCGTTTAAGCGGATGAGCGAGAGGTTAGGAAAAATAACGAGGAGTGGGAGTTCCTTGCTTTTGTTAGTGATTGCCGTTTTTAATATGACGCTCTGGGCGGGGAATGTCATGGCTGAGGAAACGAGTAATCCTCCTGAGACTCACGATGTTTCAAAAGAGCGCATTCAAGAGATTGTGAGTCATGAAGACTTTACGGTGCATCATCGGTATGTGGATGTGCCTGTAGAAAAAAAGGGCGAGAAATCTTGGTTGTGGGATTTTTTGTTTTCGGATTCTAAAATGCCTAGTTTTATGGGGACTTTAGGCAAAGTTGTTTTTTACTGCGCGGTGCTCGCCTTGCTCGTTGGGTTGGCTGTGTTGATTTCTAAAAACCGATGGGCTTTTGCTTTGTGGAAACGTAGGGTTAAAGCGCCTCCTCTACCAAAAACGACATCGGTGATGGGGATGGAGGTTTCTCC
>CAZOWD010000056.1:0-11816 GCA_964583225.1 uncultured Verrucomicrobiales bacterium
TAAAGCTAAAATCCACAGTTGGCTTTGGGAATGACGTTTTTGTGCCGTTGGCACATGAGTTTTTTCGTTTGAATGAGACTATGCGCTTGCGGCTACTCGCTAGCTGCCTACTCTATCGCATATCCTTAGAAATTTGGACAGCCAAACGATCTAACAAGCGCGACTCAGCCGCCACAAGCTCCTCATAACCATCCTTTTTCAAAGGCTCCGTGCCCGACCACGAACGCGACGCCACCATGGATCGGCTTGGCAACGCATACACGCGCCAGCTTGCTTCTAAATAAGCATCTCCTTCGGCAGTGCCGTGAAGTTGGCGGATATCGACACTCACTTGATAACGCAGTTCTTTGTCGCTTCCCCATGGATAAGTGCGCACATTTCCAGTGCCTAGATGCCGACCCAAGTCAATCGACAATACGGAAGAAATGTTATCTTCAAGGTCTCCTGCCCATCGATGCGACTCGGAAACCGCCAACAAATTTCCGCTCTGTTTGAACACGATATTGGGACGATCGAGGTAAGCGGGTAAACTCACTGGCCCAACTCCAATTCCGCGCCCTGAACTCGAAGGAACAGAGCCAGAAGGAGTCAGCACATAATACGATTTAGAAGGAGCGCCACACCCAACAAAAAAAACTGCGGAGAGAAGCGTCAAAGATGAAATTAAGTATCGGGTCATCATAATCAAAATAAGTTTTTTGTGTTATCTACGGGCTCTAGGGATTGGATCTCCGGAAGAGTCTCGGCCAAAGATCAAGGAGTTCGGTTTTTCGTTAATCGTGTCGCTCAGGGAATCAAAGGAACGAATTGCAGCCCGAAGCTCATCAAGCGTGCGCCTCAGATCTCCTTGCACTGACCCGTTAGGTCCGACACTCTCAATAGTCTTCCGCAATTCAGCAAGCGATGCGTTGAGGTTTTTCGTTAAGTTGCGAGCATCATCATTATTCAGAATTTCATGAATGTCCTCCAATGTTTTATTCAACTCCTTCAACGTCGTCCGCGAATCCGCCAAAGTGAGCGAAGCCTCATCGGCCGTCGATCCAAACTTGGTTAATGTATCTTCAAGCGGAAGGTCGTTTAATTTATCCAATAATTTGGCCACCTTCTCCTCTAATCGATCCATACCCGAAGTTACAGTTGGGATTACAGGTAATCCCGCAAACTTCTCGACTTTAGAACCTTCAGTTTCTTTTGAAAATTCAAACTCCACAAAAAGAGCTCCTGTTAGCAAAGATGCTGTGCTCAATTTTGCATGGAACCCTCGCTTCACTGCGCTCTTCAACATTTCGACACCTTCCTGGTCATTCGCAAAACTATGACCCAACTTCCGGCTATCTACCTCGATAAGAACAGGCACTCGGTTATCCTTTTTCTGAGCATATTTAATTGATATATCTTTCACTCTGCCAAAAGGAATCCCCCGAAATTCAACGGGAGCACCTACAGAGAGACCTCTGATGCTCTGATCGAAAAACAAAAGAATTTTAAAATCAGGTTCAAAATGTGCCGCAGTCGCCAAACCTTCAGTTTTATAAAGAATGAAATGGTCGCCCGTCTTAGCTGGCGGACCTTTTTCCTCCGACTCCAACGAATTAAAAGAAACACCTCCCGCCACAAGAGCACGTAAAGAAGGGCTTTCAATTTCAAACCCGTTTGCACCTGCTCGGATACTTATACCGCTCGCATTCCAAAATCGGGAGTTTGAATACACAAGTGACGCGTATTTTTGTTCGATAAAAATCTCAAACAACACCATCTCCGTTTTGAGGTCAAACGACCGACGCTCCACGCGTCCCACCTCGTATTCATGATAATAAACAGGCGCCCCCACCGCGAGCGACCCCGTCTGTTTTGAATACAACTTCAAACGTAAACCTGGAACATTCGATGACGTAACAGGAGGCTCTTCAAGCCCTTTAAAACTCTTTGACAATTCTTTGCTATCTCCGGGTTCCAGCTCGATATAAGCACCGGAAAGTAAGGTATCCACACCCGAAACGCTCTGTGCTGAAATCCTAGGACGCACCACCCAAAACCGACTATCCTTATGTAAAAGGTTCGCCGAAGAGGCATCCATCCGCAACATGACATTAACCGATTTCAAATCGTCTCCCAACTCGACAGTTTCCACACTTCCCACTTTAACCGAACGACAACGCACATCCGTTTTTCCCTCCGAAAGGCCCTCAGCGGTTTCAAAAGTCACCTTAACGAGTGGTCCTTTTGCCGCGTAGTTCTTCCACACCAACCAACTAGCAAGCAACAAAGCCACAACTGGTATCAGCCAAACGCTATTTATTCGACGGCGATGACTAATCTCAGGTTCTAATTCTTTTTCTTCACTCATAAACAATCGTTGTTGTTCTTTTTTATTGTTTTTCGTTTATTTTTGCCGAGTCAACTTGGCGTTGCCTATCCCATAACAGCCTAGGGTCAAAAGACATAGCTGAAAACATCGTAAGCACGACCACTGCCGAAAACGATAACGCTGCCGGTCCGGGTGTGATTGTCATTACAGCCCCTAAACGCACTAAACAAGCCAATATCGCCACAACAAAAACATCCACCATCGACCACCGACCGATTATTTCAGTGATATGATACATGGTTGAAAGCGCCTTCGGGGAAAACTTAATTTTTCCCGCCGCTGCCAAGCTAAGCCAAGTCAGCGCACAAACTTTCAGAATAGGAACCAGAACGCTGGCCGTGAAAATAATAATCGCTACGGCATACGATCCCAATTTCCAAAACAAAATCACACCCGATAAAATCGTGCTCTTTTCCCCACCGCCTATGCCACTCACGGTCATCACGGGCAGAGCCATCGCCGGCACATAAAAAGCAGCCGACGCAAACAACAATGCCCAAGTGCGCGCCAAACTATCGGGTTTTCGCAAATGTAATGCCGATCCGCAACGAGGGCACTTCCCAAGAGAGACCTGACTCACTTTTCCGCACGTATGACACGACGCCAACCCGAGCTCTGCGGCGATGGGAATCTTGGAGTCACTCATGGCTGAAACTCTCCTTCTAATTGAGGGGAAAGTGAGGCGTCCTCATTCCGTTCCTCCTGCGTTTGTTGGCTCTGATACTCGAGCAGTTCCAATCGATCCCAAAGCTCCCTTCGATCCACTGCTGCAATCGCGGCAGACATACAAAAAACGAGACAAACCAAAGCCCAGAGGCCTATGCCAAAATGAAGCTCCGCCAAATGCCCCAACTTGAGCAAACTGACAATAAACCCCAACAAAAACACCTCCAACATTGCCCAAGGTTGCGCTTTTTGCACCCAAACATTCAAAATCTTGGTGTGAGGGAGCAAGCGGTTCATGAGTAAAGAAATCGAAATATACAGCAATCCCCCCATCAAAAGTAACGGCGAAATAATGGTCACAACCGTCACCAAAACGGCAAGCGCATACTCATGAAGCACCATCAACTCGTAAATAGCTTCAATCAGCGTGAGTTCTGTTCGGTTTCCCACAAGTGACATCGTAAGAATGGGAAAACTGTGAACCAAGACGGTAAAAATCAAAGCCGCTATCGAATAACTCGCTACGCGATTCAGAGAATTTTTCCGATTCCGAAACAACACAAACCCACAGTTTTTACAAAGGGCTGTATCCCCCTCTTCTAAATCGGGAGCATGGTGCAGCGCATCACAAAAATGACAAGCAACCTGATCATCTGAGTTCAGGCGCGGCCAAGAGTTTTGCTGATGCTTTAAATCCATAAATGAGAAACTTCTCCGTCCACACACAGTAGAAAACCTTTTGATAACACTCAAGAATAGAATCACCTCAAGATTGACAGTTTTTCACCTAAAATCCGCAATTAGGTCATCAAAACAAAGTCGCCTCTCATGTGCAACGGCACAAAACAAAACATCCACTTCCTAAAAAACACACCTTTACGCATGACAAATCATGAGGCTCCTTTAAATTTCATCGAGCATGAATCGGTTTCTTTTAATTTTCCTACTGGCACTTTCAGCCTGTTCTCCTACCCGCCCCACAAGCGCCGATTCCCCAAAAACGATTGCAAACATACCTCCATCGACTCTTTCACCTCAACGCCCCCAAAACCCACAATCACCTCTGAGCTCCATCACTCAAGCGACCCAACCTCCAGCACAATCGACAACTCACATCCCACGCCCAGCTCAAGAAAAAGCCCAACTCGCCTACCATCACACTTCTCGAAACGGCATCGTGCTCTCTCTCGTTTCTTTTGACGATCGAGATTTTGAACTTCAAGTTGCCGACCAATCCCACGGTCCCGCCACCCATTGGAATGACGCTCAAGATGCTGGAAAATCTCTGCATGGAGTGGCAGCCATCAACGGTGGATTTTTCACTCCCGAAGGAAAACCTCTAGGTTTAGTGGTCACAAATGGCGAGCGACGGGGCGGCATTACCCGCACATCTCTAGGGTCTGGAATTTTTATCAATGCTGAAAAAGAAAGCCTCATCGTTCGGAGAGAAATTTATGTTCGGGCTCCTCAACAATGGGGCAAAATCTCCCATCTTCTCCAAACGGGTCCCATGCTCACAGAAAAGGGGTCTCCCATCTCAGGTCTGTCAAAAACAAACTCCCGCCCGCGTAGCTTCATTGCATGGGATGGCAATCACCACTGGGCCATCGGTTATGCGGAACCCTGCACGCTGAATGCTCTATCTCACGCCATTTCAGGCAAAGCTCCTGCGGGATTCCCAATCAAAACCGCCATCAATCTCGACGGAGGAAGGTCATCCGACCTCTGGGTTGGAAATAAAGTGCGAGGAGGTCCCAAAGTTCACCGAGGATTTTTCAACAAACCTGTCCGAAATTTCCTAGTCATCGTCCCGAAATAAGCCAACTGATCTAGTCAAAAATACTAAACAAGTTAGCGATATCATCTTCGTCTATAGGAGCATCCATCATATCTTCGTAGTCGATATTTTCGATGTATTTGCCATCCAACTCCGACAAAAACACACTAGGTTCGCAAGCTTCGGGTTTTCCGTATTTTGTGCGAATGGCACAGTAGGTAATGGTGCACCGATCCTGCGCACGCGTAATCCCTACATAAAGAAGTCGCCTTTCCTCATCAATCGTTCCCTCTTCCACACTCCGCTTATGAGGCAAAATCCCCTGCTCTAAGCCCACGAGGTAAACCATGGGATATTCCAATCCCTTGGAAGCGTGCAGGGTAATGAGCGTCACTCCTTTTTGCTTATCCAAATCGTTATCGTCATCACGATCCCGCGCCAAAGCGGAGTGATCGATAAATTTTTGAAGCGTTTTTCCCGTTTGCGATGCTTCTATCAACATCTGAATCACGTCATCGATCGCGCTTCGGCGCATATCGCTCTCTTTTTCATTTTTCGAATTCCGCTTTACCCAATCGATATACCCCGTCTCTTTTAAGAGATCGAGCATCGCACGCCCCATGTTTTCATGGTTTGTGATGATACGTTCACGGTAACGCTGAATCATCTCAGTAAATTCGGAAATCGATTTAAGCGCTTTCGCTTTTAAGGTATCGGGCGGATCCATCATCACCTCCCACACACTGCAATCCCGCTCACGAGAAACATCAGTCAGTAAAACAGCGGAAGTGTTTCCTATTCCTCTAGGAGGCGCATTCATAATCCGAAGCAAAGGAACATCCGCCAACGGGTTGGCCAGCACTTGAAGATACGCAAAAAGTTCTTTCACCTCTCGTTTATCATAAAAACTCTGCGTTCCTATCACGCGATACGGGATATCTGCCTCACGCATCGCCTGCTCCAGTTGTTTGCACTGCATGTTGGTCCGAAACAAAATAGCAACATCTTCAAGAGGCACTTTCTCCACGCGGTGCAGATCCTCGATTTCATCCGTCACAAACTGAGCTTCCTCAGCATCCCCTGGCATCGCAATGACCCGAATGTCTCGCCCTCCAGGCTTCACCGAACGCAACTGTTTTTCCCGACGCCCCTTATTATTTACAATCAGCGAGTTAGCCGTGTGAATAATAGCATCCGAGCTACGGTAGTTATACTCCAAAAGGATGATTTCAGGATTGGGGAAAAACCGTTCAAATTCCAAAATGTTGGCGGCCTCAGCTCCTCGCCATCCATAAATACTCTGATCGTCATCACCTACCACACAAATGTGATACGGTTCCCCCACAAGAAGTTGCAACAGGCGCATCTGCAAACTGTTTGTATCTTGAAACTCATCCACCGTAACCCTCTGCCATCGGTTCTGACAAATTTTGCGAATCTCGGGGTGTTCGCGAAGTAATTTTTCGGCAAGCACCAACAAATCATCAAAATCCACCGCATTCTGAGCTCTCAGTTCATTTTGATACGCCATCGCAATATCCGCAATAAACTCATCGGTAATACTCACGATCCCCGCAGGATGATTTTTGGCATTGGAAATCATCGCCAAAACCTCAGCCGGTTTCAGTTTTTCATTGATACCACCTTTCCGAATAATGATCTGCTTAATCAGCCCCGCTTGGTCACTTCCCGTGTAAATTGTAAAATTTTTCTTATATCCCAACCGGTCAATTCCCTCGCGCAAGATCCGCACGCAAAGCGAGTGAAACGTACACACCGTGATTTCTTTTGCTGCCTTTTTGCTGACCATTCCACCAACCCGCTCTTTCATTTCAACCGCAGCTTTGTTGGTAAATGTCACCGCCAAGATATTTTGAGGAGCGATTCCTCTTTCTACCATGTGAGCGATCCGACACGTTACCGTGCGTGTTTTTCCCGTGCCTGCCCCCGCAAGAATAAGCACGGGACCATCGAGAGCGTTCACAGCCTGACGCTGGGCGGGATTAAGAGTATCTGTGGAAAATGACATACAATTAGAAAAATCAAAAGTAGCGAGTAAGCGTCGCAGACCAATACCCGCGAGCTAGAAATTGTCAACAGCCGAGCCTCTTGAATGCTGACCGTGGGCTACACACCCTTATTCTTCAACGGGAATCGCCCGAGCTGGTTTTATCAAAACGGGTTTATCTTCCTCGACAATCACCGCTTTGTGAACTCTCTCGTTTTGAGGTTCTTCTGGCTCCACAATGGCTTTGGGGGCAGGCTCATCCTCCTGCACAAGAATAGCTTTGGGCAACACTCCTTTCGGAGGCAACTCTCTGTTTGGTTTCACCAAAATGGCTTTTACGGGAGGCTTTTCAGGCTTGCTTGCAGTATCAGATTTCACCACAGGCCTTTCTATAGATTCCATAGATTTAGGCGTTCCTTTGGCTGGCTGAGAACGGTAATCCACCTCGTCCTTCGGATGGTATTTTCTCATTTTTATCTCAACCCGACGATTCACCGCCTGTTGCTCTCGGGTGCCCGATTTTACAATGGGATGTTGCTCGCCAAACCCACGCACAGCAATCCGTTTTTCATCGATCTCCATGGCATTGACCAACCAACGCTTCACCGACATCGCACGCCGTATTGAAAGCTCCATATTCGAGGCTTCTCCGCCAATCAAATCCGTATGCCCCTCCACCCAACAAACCAAATCGGGATGTTTAAAGATCAACATCGCCACTTTCATCAAACTGACCCGAGCACTTTCGCGAAGATCCGCACTACCAAACTCAAACAAAAGATCGCTCCCAATCAGCGCCTTGCTCGTCTGAAGCGTGTTTCCATCCATATGCGCCATCTGATCTAACGTGGCAAACTCCTTGAGCAATCCATCTTCAGCATCTCCCTCCGCGCCCTTGCGCATCGCTTCCGTAAATTTATCGGGATCATACTCTTCGCCCATTCTCGATCCAGGGTCGATGGACACCTGACTATCGTTCGCTCTCGGGAAAAAGTCTTCCGTTTTCCCCATATCAGGAAGCTCGGGATCAAAATTAGGAGTCGTCATCGGCTCCATCAATTCTCGGTTTAATTCACCAGCGACCACAGCCTCGATATCAGGCACCTGAACGGTTTCAATCTCGGGCGAAATATCCATATCGATGTCGGGTAATTTTTCCAACATCTCCAACTCATCTGCAGGAGGGACGACATCAACGGGTTCCGCTTCCGCAACTTCGGGTTCGGGTGCCGAAATCTCAGGTTGATGATCTTGAAAATCAACGGGTTTGACGTGAACCACTTGAGTTAAAAGATCGCTCTCCTTGTCCGTTTTGGGAATGAGTATATCGATGCTACTCAGCCAAAAAAAGGCAGCTATATGCAAAATCACAGCAAGAACCAAAGCCACGACCACCCAACGGCCCAGGCCTTCGTTTTTTGGTAATTGGTAAGAGGAAGCCCCCCTACTACCACCATTCCAGCTGTAATCATTCTGCATGCGTGTTGATAGTTTAATAGATTAAATCATAAAAGCAACTGACTGTTTTGACACCCGCTTCTATAAACAAATACGTTCCCATCTAGGAAGTTCTGGCATAAAATTTATATTTTTCCTTCAAGCCTTTTAGGCAAAGAGAAAAAAACGCTGCAACCATCATCGATTGCAGCGTTTTTATGATCATTTCTGATCGGAAAGAGATGGTGCGCAATACAAGATTTGAACTTGTGACCTCTGCCATGTCAAGGCATTGCTCTACCACTGAGCTAATCGCGCATTTGTCATCGTAGCAAAACTTAGAGAATCAACTCAAAGACCTTTGCTCGGACGCGCGGAAGCTAATCGAAACAGGCACCCAACGCAAGCATTTTCTTCACTATTTTTTCGAGTCGTTTGAGGCGCGAATTTCTATGCATCTTCACTATTTCCGCACGGGCACGCCTTGCGCCGCAAAAACCTCTTTTGCTTCGCCTACGGTGTGCTCACCAAAGTGAAAAATACTCGCAGCAAGCACGGCATCCGCCTTACCTTCTTTGAGCACATCCACCATGTGTTGCAGATTGCCAGCACCGCCTGAGGCAATGACTGGAATGCCCACTGCTTCACTTACGGCGCGAGTCAGTTCAATATCGTATCCCGCTTTGGTGCCATCCGAGTCCATACTGGTCAGCAAAATCTCACCTGCGCCACGCTCGTAAACTTCCTTGGCCCACTCCACGGCATCGAGTCCCGTGTGATTCCGGCCTCCGTGCGTGTAAACACCCCATTTTCCGGGTCCTTCACGTTTGGCATCAATGGCGACAACGATACACTGACGACCAAAAGCTTTGGCTCCTTCATTTACCAACTCGGGTCGATGAATTGCAGCGGTGTTGATCCCTACCTTATCCGCCCCAGCAAGAAGCATTTCGCGCATATCTTCCACGCTTCGGATTCCGCCTCCCACCGTCAGTGGGATAAAACATTTTTCAGCAGTTCGCCGCACGACATCAACCATCGTTTTGCGTTCATCCGAGGAGGCTGTAATATCGAGAAACACCAACTCATCTGCTTCTTGATCGTTATAAGCAATGGCGCATTCCACGGGATCTCCCGCATCGCGAAGATCCACAAAATTGGTTCCCTTCACCACTCGTCCGTCCGTGACGTCGAGACATGGTATAATTCTTTTGGCTAACATAATTTTAAAAATGAATCGTTTAAGTTATAACCCCCAAGCACCGCGATGATTTTTTTTCGCACTTTTCTCAAGCTCTTTGAGGTAAGATTTTTGCTGATAATAAGACTTCTTGCCCCCTGGCAATGGGCGACCGAGCGTATGAATCCGCGCATACCCTTTGGAAACTAAAATTTCATGCAAATAGCGAGGTTTCCCCTGCCATTGCACCGTAACAAAAGCGTATCGGCGGGCAGAATTAAAAACGGGTTCCCAACGGGTTGTGACCTGAAACTTCTGCTTGCTCAGCAAAGATTTTACAAAGTGTTTGGCCTCCGCCCCAATTTTAACCGTTTGTTTTTGAGTTAAACCTCCAAAATACTCCCCCTGCTCAGCGAGTCGCTTGAAGTTGTTGGCGCCGTGACCGTAAGTTTTTGCGGCACTTTCAGGCGTATCTACGAAATAAAGACGAAACTCGACATCCTCTCCATTTGGAGTGCGCACATGAAAGCTATCACCATCATTATGTTTGTGAGGAATGAGTGAACAGCCTTTCAGAACCTCATATTTTTTCGCATTTTTCTTTGATTCCTGAGCTTTTTTCGAAGAGTGAATTACTCGCTTTTTAGAACCTCCGGTTTTAGAGGATACTGAATTTTCTTGATACTGCATCCACGCCACCGCGCAAGCGACGAGAAAAACGCCCACTTTCCAGAACATTGATTTGGGTTGTTTTGCCATGCTTTCTCTTTTTTATAATCCATGAAACCCCTTGTAGGGAGTATAAGTCCCTGTGGGGACAGGGTGTTTCCGCCATTCCCGTTTGAGGGTGCGATGCGCTTTGATGAAAGCGGTCGGATCCGCCCAGTTCGTCAACGTTCGCTGCACGCTATTGCGTTGCATTCCAATCCTGAGATTATGGCGCATTTCAAAGTGTAAGTGCACGGGATACATGCCCGAGTTTCCACCCATCGTTCCGATTTTCTGCCCCCGCTTCACAAAATCTCCCTTTTTCACCAGCATGCTTCTCAAGTGACCGTATAAAGAATCGATGTATCGAACCTTCCCCGTTTTGGTATCGCGATAGGCATGGCGAATTAAAATACACCGTCCCCATCCAGCACGCAACTGGTAGGCAAACATCACCACACCATCCGCTACCGAATAAATGGGATCACCCAAATCGGAGTCGCCACCGCCTTTGCCGTTCCAATCTTCGCCAAAGTGCACCGGCGGACGAAGCCGCATACCTCGCGCTTTATAATACCCCTTGGCGTCGGGTTTTCCGACAGGAAAATCAAAGCCGTCTGCCAGCTTCATCGTAACGCCAGCCTGCAAACCTGAAACCAGGCAAAGGCTAAGGCTGAGACAAAAACAAAGCAAACGAACCATTACGCTTAGGAAAGTAACCCGCCCTGCTGGATGGAAAAGTAAATAATTCCTAAAATACCCACGGCAAAACAATACCAAGAAAACACTTCAAGTTTTCCTTTTTTAATTGCGGTCAAAACCATGTAGATCGCAACCAATCCAACCACAGCAGCCGCTAAAGCGCCCCAAAGGTAAGCTGGAGTCAAACAGGAAAGAATCGATTGCTGGTAGGCATCCATCGTGGCGGCACCCGCAGCTTGAAACTCTTCAGCGCGATCTTTCACCGCAAACACCATGCCTCCCGCGATAGCTGGAATCGACATCAAAAAGGAAAACTCGGCGACCTTCGCTGGATTTACTCCCGAGATAATACCGGAAGCAATTGTTGATCCCGAACGTGAAATTCCAGGCAAAATCGCAAATGCCTGACCGATTCCCATCATCAATGCGCCTTTGAGGCCAACGTAATCATCCATCGTTTTTTTATGCTGAAATAAGCGTGGCACATAAAGCACACACCCAGTCACCAACAACAGAGCGGACACCAAAACGGGATAATTATACGCAGCCTTAAACCAATCCCCCGCTAACTCGTAGGCGATCACGGCGGGAACCGTTGCGATTCCCAAGTATAAAATCATGCGACGGTCATCCAGCATGTCTTTTTTAAACAAAGAAAGCGTCATGTTGAAAAGCCGTCTCCGATAAAAAATAAGCACGGATACCAAAGTTCCCATGTGCAACATCACCTCAAAAGCCAAGTCCTCCCGCGGAGCGACACCAATCTGCCGAATCCCCAGTATAAACTCAGTGAGCACGATGTGACCCGATGATGAAATCGGCAAAAACTCTGCCAACCCCTGCACAATACCAACAATAACAGCTTTCCAAATTTCCATAGTTTTAACGCCTTTTTTCTTAGCAAGGCGGGCGGAAAGTAGATGAGCGATCTCGCACAAGCAAGCGCGTTTCTCGAATCATGCCAAATTAA
>CAZOWD010000057.1:0-11693 GCA_964583225.1 uncultured Verrucomicrobiales bacterium
TTTAGATTTTGCCGTTTTTTTAGCGACCTTTTTGGTAGCTTTTTTTGCCGTCTTTTTGGCGGTTTTCTTTGCCACTTTTTTCACCGTTTTTTTAGCGGCTTTTTTGGCAGTTTTCTTGACCGTCTTTTTTGCCGGAGCTTTCGGAGTAGCTTCGGTATCGGGTGCAAGTGGGGTTTCTGGAGAGGAGTCCTGTTTGGATGAATCACTCATAAAAATAAAATGTTGTAGAAAGGGTTGGAGATTTTTGGTGCCGATCGGGCATGTTTTTTGAAAATTCTCAAGTTTGAGGAAAATCGATTGAAATCAGATGGCTGAAAAATGAAGATTTATCGTAAGATCGTAAGGTTTTACCTTTTGGTGTAAATGGAGCCAAAGGCGTAGCCCGTGGTGTTCGGTGTCACGTCCTGATTGGGGCATTCAAGGTTGCGAGCCCTAGGAGGTGAAAATCCAGTTGGCACAAGAGATCCGAAATGAGTAGAATGAAAAGAGTGCGTTGATCTGATGAGCACTGTCCATTGCTACCTGTTGGTCGCTATATCGGCCAGATGCTTGGAAGTTGCAGGAAAAGTGAGCGGTTGGCAATCTCTTTTTTTATGAGGGCTGTGAGATTATTTGGCTTTTGGGGAGGTTTGAATGTGTAAAACGAAAGACTGCAAGGTTGCTAAATGGGGTGATTTCGATAAAAAGGGTCAGGGCAACGGCTACGAATGAAGTTGGATGTCCGTGAAAATCGTTATTATTTATGAAGTCGTTTTTTTTAGCTGCTCGTCCGAAAACGTTGCCCGCTGCGGTGGTTCCTGTGTGGGTTGGTTGTGTTCTTGTGGTTTATTTAACGGGGAGTTGGGATGCGCGGTTGGCGTTTTTTACGGTGATGGGATCGATTTGGATTCAGATTGCGACGAACTTTTTTAATGATGCCATTGATTCGGATAAAGGGGCGGATACGGAGGCTCGGATTGGTCCAGTGCGCGCTACGGCATCGGGGCAGCTTTCTCGGCGGACGGTATATGTGTCGGCTGCGGTTTGTTTGCTGTTGGCGGCTGGGTTTGGTTATCCGCTTTTTCTGGAGCGTGGGTGGCCGATGATTGCGATTGGTTTGCCTTCGTTTTACTTGGCGTATGGCTATACTGGAGGTCCGTGGCCTTTGGCTTACAAGGGGCTGGGAGAGTTGTTTGTGATTTTATTTTTTGGAGTGGTTGCCGTGATGGGCACGGTGTTTGTGCAGACGGGGATGTGGATGCCCGAGGCTGCTGTGGCTGGGGTGGCGATTGGTTGTTTGTCGGCTCTGCTCATTTCTATCAATAATCTTCGGGATGTGGATGAGGATAGATCGAATCAAAAAAACACGTTGGCTGTGCAGTGGGGAAGGGAGCGCGCGCTGTCGTTGCTTTTTTGGATGTCGGTTGTTCCGTATGTGATTTTGCCCTATTTATTTGGAAATGGCTGGAAGTTGTTGGCGTTTTTGCCTGCGGCGCTTTTGGGTGGTTTTCTTGTAAAATGGGTGAGAAATACCGCGCCAGGGCCGAAGTATAATAAGTTTTTGGCATTGGCGGCCGTTGAGTTGATTTTGTATGCCAGCGCGTTTACGTTTTGCTGTGTTTAAAGTGAAAAATTAAAGAGGTAAATGATGGGGCGTGTTATTGAAATTCACCGGTATGTTTTGCGGAGTGCTGCTCCACTGAACGCTGCGTCGGTTCGGCTCGAATTTCATGGGGCGCTCATTCGCGTGTCGATGGATGGTGGCGGTTGGGGGTATGGGTGCGTGCACCCGTGGCCAGAATTGGGGGACGCGGAGTTGGAGGATCAGTTGCTCCTGTTGAAATCGGGGAGAAGTTCTCCGATTGTGAACGCTGCTTTGAAGTGTGCGGCGGCGGATGGGCAGGCTCGGATTGAGGGGCGAAGTTTGTTTGACGGACTGAACGTGCCGAGAAGTCACGCGACGTTACCGATGAATGAATTGGCGTTTGAGCAAGCTGTGGCGGCTGGGTTTGATCGGGTAAAAGTGAAAATGGGGCGCGATTTGGAGGCTGAGTTGGCATTTGTGAAGCGCATGGCGGAGCGTTATCCAGATCTGCGGTGGCGGATGGATTTTAATGGAACTTGTTCGGGGGAGGAGTTGGATGATTTTGTAAAATCCTGTGGCGAGAGCTTGCTGGAAAAGGTGGATTTTTTTGAAGATGCTCGATTCGTTGGAGAGGGATGTGGCGTTGTTCAGGCGGTGGATCGCGAGGTAGAGTCTGATTTAGAACAGTTTGACATGGCGGTGCTTAAACCCGCAGTTAATGAAATGGAGCCGTTACTTCAGCGTGCAAAATCTGCGGGGAAGCGGGTGGTGGTGACTTCGTATATGGATCACCCGTTGGGGCAGAGTTATGCGGCGTGGCAGGCGGCTGTGGCGTTGCGTGATTATCCAGAGCTTCTGGACGTTTGCGGACTGATGACACACGGTTTATTTGAGTCAGATGTATTTACTGAATCGCTGGGAGCTGTGACTCCCCAATTTACTCCAGCGCCGGGGACGGGCTTG
The DNA here is from genome assembly GCA_964583225.1 of uncultured Verrucomicrobiales bacterium. Lineage (GTDB taxonomy): Bacteria > Verrucomicrobiota > Verrucomicrobiia > Verrucomicrobiales > Akkermansiaceae > Oceaniferula. Next base: position 2,528 of record CAZOWD010000057.1, read on the forward strand.
GGGTTTGATCCTTTTTTAGAATCGTTATCATGGGAACCTCTTTGTTAAATCAGTTTGGTTTTTTGCGCTCTGAGAAGGGCGAGTGTCAGGTCATGGTGAATGATCGGGATGCCGCTGCTGTTGCTGAGGCCGATGTGATACGTTCGTGGGTAGCATCAAAGCCAGAGTTTGATGGGCACTTGTTGTTTGCGACATCGGGTTCGATGGGGCGTAGAAAATGGGTGGCGCTTTCGAGAAAGGCGTTGTTGGCATCGGCTAGGGCAGTGAATGCGCATTTGAACGTGACGCAAAAAGATCGTTGGTTGTTAGCGTTGCCTACGTTTCATGTGGGAGGAATGGGGATAGTGTTTCGGAGTTACGAGGCTGGATGTGAGGTCGTGGAGTATGCGCAAAAGTGGAACGCTCGGAACTATCACACATTTTTGGAGCGGGAGCGTATTACTTTATCGTCGCTGGTTCCTACGCAGTTGGTTGATTTGGTGCGGGAAGGATGCGTGGCTCCTGGTGCTTTGAGGGCTGTTTTGATTGGGGGCGGGCGTTTGGCGGATCAGGTGTATCAGCAAGCGGTCGATCTGGGGTGGCCTGTGGTGGAGACGTATGGGATGACGGAAACGTGTTCGCAGGTGGCTACGGCGGTTCTCGATCGCTCAAAATCGCAAGGAGAACGCAGCTTGGAGGTCTTTCCCATTTGGGAAACGAAGGTCGATGAGAAGTCGCGTTTGTGGTTGAAAGGCGAGCCTCTACTGACGGCTTACCTCTCGGTGGATGATGGAGAAGTTCAGGTTTTTGACCCGAAACAAGATGGCTGGTTTCTCAGTGGTGATGTGGCTGAAATCGATGGTAAAACGCTCAAAATTCAAGGGCGCTCGGATCGCTGTGTTAAAGTGCTTGGTGAGTTGGTGAGCTTGGATGAAGTCGAGCGCGAGTGGGAGAAGTTTTTAGTTTCGAAAGGAGGATTGAGAAATCGTAGTGCGGTGATTGCGGTGGATGACGTGAGGCTTGGTGCATCGTTAGTTTTGTGTTTTGAAGGAGAGTCGTTGGATCGGGATGTTTTGGAAACGTGGAATGCTCAGTGTAACCCAGTTCATCGAATCCGCGAGGTGAGGGAGTTGGACACATTTCCGCGAAGCGCTTTAGGAAAAATTTTGTATGGCTCGCTGTGAGCGTTGCCAAGGCTCTGTCGGAGTGAAATATTCCCGTCTGTAAGTGAGATTGTCATTTACTTGCTTGGGGGGGAGAGGTATGAGGCGAGCCATGCCACAGTTCTTCGGGTCTTCAATTCTTGCTTTAGTAGCCTTGGCTGTGGGAGGTGGCTTGTTTTTTTTGAGTAAGCTTGGCCAAAGGAGTGTTTTTTTTGCGAAGCACCCCTGTCGTGTGTGGTTGATCCGCTCGGTGGCAGTGTTAGGAATGCTTTTTGGGTTGCACGCTTTAGTTTTGCAACACGTTGGGAAGTTGGGTGTGTTTTCTGATTCCATTGAGCGTGTGTTGCAGGTTTTGTGGTATGCTTCGGTGGCTTGGATTTTTGTGGAGTTTTTAGATGCTCGGTTTTGGAAGTCTCCAGCGGTTGTCGGGAAAAAGAGGCGTTCTCCTCCGAGGGTTTTGTTTCACTTGGCGAGTGTGTTTGTCTTTTGCGTGTCGGCGTTGATGGTGGTGCAAAAGGTGTTCCATATTTTGATCCCCACGGAGTTGATTGTTTCGTCGGGAGTTCTTGCTGCCGTGCTTGGTTTTGCCGCCAAAGACATTCTCAGCGATATGGTGGCGGGGTTGATTATCAGCATCGATCGCCCATTTCGTCGTGGCGATTGGATTGAGCTCGATGATGGAAAAACGCTGGGTGAAGTGAGCGATATTAGCTGGAGGGTGACCAAAATTGTAACTTGGTTTAACACGGTGCGGGAAATTCCCAATTCGAGTGTGATCCGCCAAACGGTGAATAATTTGAGTGCTCCCGATCCAAGTTACGGGCATTGGTTTTATATTTATCTGCCGTCGGACGTTTCTATTTCGCTGACGCGGAGGACGTTGCTTCAGGCGTGTTTGGATTGTGACTCGGTGTTGGAGGATCCCGCTCCTGTGGTGCGTATTTCCGAAATGGAACATCGCCCTTACAAATACATGATCTACGTGCATTTTAAGGATTACCCTAGCTATTTTAAAGCGAAAGATCGGCTCTTGGCACATATAAACAATGCATTGGCTGAGGAGAAGATTCCAGTTCCAGCTAAAACTCGAGATGTGGATATTTATCAGCTTAGACACGAGAGGGTGCCCATTTTAGAATATTCTAAAAAGCAATTAATTCGGAAGGTGAAGATTTTTAATCTGCTTGAAGATAAACACTGTGACCGATTATTGCGCGAAATGCGAAAGCTGGAATTTGATGGCGGTGAAGTGATTCTCGATGCGGGGGAAGCGAATGATGCTCTTTACATTTTGGCGTTTGGAAAAGTAAAAGTGGAGCGTCGTTTTCCTGATGGCTCGGAGCACGTGATTGAGAAAATTTACCCCGGTGGGTATTTTGGCGTGATGTCGCTACTTGCCAGCGAACCTAGCCCCGATAAATACACCGCGATGGGTGAGTGTCAGGTGTTGGAGTTTAAACAGAGCGCGTTGGAGTCGATTTTTAACGAACATCCCGAATTGATGAAAGAAATGGCAGATTTCTTGGCCAAGCAGAAATTTCAACGGATGGCGAAGCTTAGCGCCCTCACGCAGTCGGATAAAAAACAGCGAGGCGACCGATCGCTTCGTCGGTATGGTAAGGAGTTTTTAGCTCTCATTCAAAAATCATTTTCGGAAGATGTTTAAAAAGTTAGTATCGTCGGTCAAGGAATCTGGGTATCAGAAGGTGAGGAAGAAAGGCGTTCGTTGCCCCGATTGTGGTAACGCTCTGGACTTGCCCGAACGCTTGCCAGAGGCTGGATTTGGTATGACGCTGAAGTGTTCCCATTGCTCGTGGATGGGTGGGTTGAGTTCTTTAATCTCGCACGGATCAAGGGATCAGTTACTTTCTTCGAGAAAAGAAAAACCAGAGGGGTCAAAAATTAAAGAGGTGGTCGGTGATGTGAAAGCATCGTGGCTGATTCCAGCGAAGGGGAAGTTTAACTTTCTGATGTTTTTTGCTTTGTTTTGGTTGTTTGTGACGGGTGCTTTTACTTCTGGGTTACTTTTTGGAGGCGTGCAAGTGAGCGGGGAGATGCCACTTTGGGGTGGAATGTTGTTTTTGGGCATTTTTTGGCTGATTGGTTTGGGCATGGGGTATGCTGGGCTTCGGATGGCTTATACGGAATTATTGGTTCGCGTGGATGAGAATGCCGTGATTTTGACTCGGCGTTTTTTTAAGAAAATGTGGAGCCATTCTATTCCGAGAGATCAGGTAAAACGAGTAAGTCTCGGGGTGGCTTATACGCAAAATGATGTGCCTGTTTACCAGTTAGAAATTAAAAACGCAGACGGGAAAGATTTGAAGTTTGGCAGTAGCTTGAGCTTGGATGAAAAACGTTGGCTGTTGGGTAGGTTGGAATCTGTGTTGGGTGAAAGGGGCGAGGGAAAAATCGCTCAACAGGGGCGGGTTGACGGCTTGTTCAGTGGTGCGAGTGGTTTGAGTAGTTTGGAAGAGGTGAAAACCAAATCGTTGACGGTTCAGTCGATGGGGCGGGGCGGAGTGCGCATTATACGGCGTTACACCGTAGGACCAGTATTGATGATTGCTGGCTTGATTACCATAATCGGTGATTTTGTTTGGATGGGAAGTATGTGGTCGGATCATAGCGTGGGCGAGTCGTCCGACGGTATCGCTCGCGTGATTGATTTTTTATTTTCGAGTCTTCCTTTGATTTTTTCTTTAGTGGGACTGGTTGTGGGGGGGGCTTTGATGGTTGGTGGTTTTTGGGTCTTGGGTCGGAAGATTCTCTTTGAGTTTGATCGCGATGGACTGAAGGTGCAGACCGAATGGCGAGGGAAGAGGACTCAAAAACATTTTTCAAAATCGGAGGTTCTCCGAGTAGATGTGATCCATTCGGGAAATGTGAATAATCAGCCTCGGTTTGCTGTGGCAGTGGTTACAGAATCTGAAAATTTAAAAATCTGCGGGTTTGAGCCCGATGATGTGGCGGATACCGTCAAGCTGTGGGTTGACCGATGGATTGCTGGAAAATAATGATTGCCTTGCGTAGTGGTGCACCGTAATACTTAAGCTATCTTAAAAATTAAATGGCACCTTTTATGTCTTCAACGCATCAACCTGAAAAACGAGTCAATCAATCAAGAATTTTAGATTTTGGAATTCAAGCTCCGACCGAGGAGGGTAAAAATTTTGTGTTGGATACGAATGTGCTTTTGCACGACCCTGGATGTTTAAATCGGTTTGCAGAGAACCATATTTGCATCCCCGTGGACGTGTTGGCTGAATTGGATAAATTCAAAGGGGAGCAAAGCGAACGCGGGGCGAATGCGCGTCGGGTCCACCGTGAGTTGACTGAGATATTTTCCAATGGAGACGCTGTGACGCGCGGAGTTCCAACGGAAGGCGGTGGCACGATTAGGCTCGTTATTTATGACCCCGAATTTTGTGAAAATAATTCGGAGCAACTAGGTCAATTTTTGCGGATTTTTCCCGACAGAGAGTTGGTGGATCACCGGATTTTAGCGACGACGATTCTATTGAAAGAACACAACAGTTCGCCGGTGATTTTGGTGACGAAAGATTTAAATATGCAACTGAAGGCGCGAGCTGTGGGGATTGATTGCGAAGATTATTTGAACGATAAAGTGGATGTTTCGGAGCTTCGGAGTTATGAAATGTGCCGAGTTGAGGTGGATGCTATGGAGCTTCAGCGTTTTGCGAGTTCGGGTGAGTTAGCGTTGGAGCATCCCCGCCGAAAGGAGATTGTGCTCAACCAGTATGTGTTGCTCGTCGCTGGTGAAAAACAGACGATGCCCGCACGATTGGATACGCATGGGAAATTTGTTCGGCTCCAAATCCCTGAAGTGTTGAGGATCCCAGATGGTCACCATTTGAAACCGTTAAACTTGGGACAGAAATGTTTAATCGATGCCTTGCTTAACCCTGAGATTTCATTGGTGACTTGTTATGGTCAGGCGGGAACGGGTAAAACGCTGGTAGCTGTGGCGGCAGGGTTGCACGAGATGTTTAATCGGCGTTATAATGGGCTTACGATTAGTCGTCCCGTGGTGTCGATGGGGGATCAGTTAGGTTTTTTGCCAGGTTCGTTGGACGATAAAATGAAACCTTGGTTGCAACCCATTTATGATGCGTTGGATTTATTGATGTCGCCCTCATCTCCGCAGGGACCTAGAAGAAAACAGCAGAAAAAAGAGAGCGCAACAGAAGCCGTAATCAAACCTTATGATGAGTTGATTGAGCGGGGAATGGTCGAAATTGAGGCGCTGTGTTACATCCGTGGTCGCTCCATCCCGAAACGATTTTTTATTTTAGATGAGGCCCAGCAGTTGACGCCACAGGAGGCCAAAACGGTAGTGACTCGGATGTCGCAAGGATCCAAGCTGGTGCTCGTTGGAGATCCCGAGCAAATTGACAATCCGTATGTGGATAGTCGGAGCAACGGTTTGGTGTTTACTCGGAACCGATTAAAAGGGCAGGAGTTTGCCGCGCATATTGCGCTGTCGCGTGGTGAGCGGAGCCCTCTCGCTGAGGCCGGTGCTCATTTGATGTGATGCCAATCGTTTTTTAATGGCTTAGTTTGATAGCGGTTATGGGTGTGGCGTCGATGCGGTAGGAGATTATTTTTCCCGTGGCTTTATCGGTGGTTTTGGTGATGGAGTGTTGCACGCCGATGAGTTCGCCTTTGAGGTTGAGGATGGGGCCTCCGCTCATTCCGCCCACGGGAGGAAATCCAGCCCGAGGGGTGAGATACATGGCGAGAGGTTCGGAGACCGTTGAAACGATGGTCATCGGGGAAAGGTGACTCGCTGGGATGTGTTGTTGAAGGATTTCTTTCTGAAACGATTGGACTTTGCCGTGTCGATCGAGTCCCAGTTGGGCTGGGTAGCCGAAAAAGACGGCGGTTTCACCTTCTTTGGGAGCGTGCGTGGTGATGGGGGAGTTGGCGTATTTTTTGAGGTTCTTTTTGGGAGATGTTATTTTTAAGAGCACCCAGTCGGTCTGTCCTTTTTTTTCGAGCGTGGCTTGGAGAACCGTTCCGTCGATTTTGGTGAGGGAAATACGAAATTGTTTGTTATCGCGCGGGACATTTTTGGTGAAAATGTGTTTGGCGGTGATGACGTATCCGCCTTTCAAGAGTGTGCCGGTTCCGTGGTTGGACTGATAACCTCCTTTTTTTATGGAGTATTGGGCTTCAATTCTGACAATCCACGGCAGAACTTTTTTTTGAATGCTGGAAAATTCGGGGGCTTCTTCAGAAAGATATTTTTGGCTGAGTGCGCTTCCTCGTTCATAAATGAGGTTTTGATCGACAAACCACGGGTTGGATTCCTCTGCCCAAAGTTGGACCGTCAGAATGAGCATTGTGATTGTGTGGAGGATGAAAAGGAGCGTTCTCATGGGAGGCTTTAAGATTAACGCCTTAAGGTTGAGCGACAAGTTGGAAAAACATGGCGTTCACAAGGCTTGCTATCGGAGGGTGATCTTGCTACCTCCGCCGCCTATGCAACTGAGCGAGACACAACCCCACTCATTTCACTTGAATCAACCCGAAAATAAAGACCGCTTTCATTGGTCTCATTTTGCGGCGTGGTTGGGTGGAATTCTCTGTGCGTTGGTGCCTTTTGTGGGCGCTTGGGAGGTTGGACCTATGCAGGTTCCCGTGCGGTTTGGATCTGGAAATTTTGGTTTTAACCTGCTGATTGCTACTTCGTTGTGTTTTATTGGAGGAATCGTGGGTGGCTACTGGTGGCGACTTGGAAAATGGTGGGTGGGGAACCGAGATCGGGGATTGAAGGTGGTTTCTGCGGTGTTGTTCGTTCTCGGTATCTTGGGAAACCTGACAGGCGCGTTGGATGTTGTGTTTTTTTATTTGGTAGCGGCAGTGCTTTTGGCTGGGCTTGGGGTTACGTTTGCACAGCGCGATCGCAATGCGCGTCGGGTTAAAATGGGCGGGCCGAGTTGGTTTAATTTTGTGAATTGGTTGAAAAAGCCAACCCCTTGGAATGTGGCATTTTATTTGTTGTTGTTGCTTGTTTTGCTGATCAATAACCTAACGCTGGCGTGGGGGTTGGACGTTCCTTTGTCGGGAAAAATTGAGACCTTGCTCGGGCGTTTTCTCACTCAAATTGTAGTGGTGGGTGGATGTTTTTTACTGATCGAGATGGCAATGCGCGCGACTCCTCGGTATTTTCGATGGACTCCGTGGATGGCATTTTCGCTGTTCCCTTTACTTGTCGTTTCGGATCAACTCGTGGGCATGATGTGGAGTCGCCCACTGATCAATGTGGTCAACGTGATGACGCAATCGGGCGATTTTAAACCAGAGGTCGAGTTGGCCGCGAGCGGTCTGGACGTTGGACCTCTTGGAGCGCGATTGATTGTTTTGGGAATCTGGGCTGGAGCCGGGTTGATTGCGTGGGGGTGTTGGGTTGTGTCGAAACGCCTAAAGGCGAGCATCTCGATGCGGGTGGCTGGGAGTGTTATTTTGGTTGCTTGGTTGGGTGTTGTGGCATTGCAGGGAGTGGGTGCCATTGTTCAAAATGTAGCCGCCCGCCAATTGGAGCATAAGGCATTTGATGTGAATATTGGGGTGTTTACGCCACCGAAAGGTGTGGGGTCTTATAAGGTGACGTTTTTTAGTGGAAAATCTGAGTTTCAGGGGGAGATTCCCAAATTGGAGAAAAAGCCAGACGTCTTTATTTTTATGCTGGAGAGCACTCGGGCCGATGCCATACGCCCAGAGGTAGCGCCATTTTTGAGTCGTTTTCGCGATGAGGAGTGCCAGCAGTTGGGAGAAACTTGGTCGGGCGCGAACGCCACTCACCTCTCCTGGTTTTCGTTTTTTCACAGTCGGGTGGCGGTTTTTTGGCGCAAAGCTTTGGAGTCGATCCCAGACCGTAAAACGTTTGCGGGTTCCGTGCCTCTTCAGCAGTTGAAACAGGCGGGGTATGAGATCGAGGTGCGTGCCGTGTGCGATTTGAGTTATAAAGATTTTGGGCTGTCGAACTTTGGAGCAGGCACAAATTTGGCGAAGCTCGTTATCCAAGCCAATGACGACTCCGATTTTTCTCATGCCAATATTGCGGAGCGCGAGCGGTTGAACTTTGAATCGCTGAAGAAGTCCGTGTTGGCGCGTCCACAGGGTGGGGGATTGTTTTACACCGCTCTGGATTCCCCACACTACAACTATTACTGGCATGAGACGTTTCAACCTCCCTTTGCGGATTATGACGAGGACACGCGCTTTCCGCTGAATCCCACTAAAAAAGAAGTGGAGCGGGTGAAACATCGGTATTGGAATGCCATCGCTTGGGCGGATTTCCAAGTGCATCAGTTCTGTGAGTTTCTCAAAAAAGAAGGACGTTACGATGAATCCATCATCATTGTGACTGGCGATCACGGCGAGGAGTTTCAAGAGCACGGAAGCTGGTTCCATTGCTCATCGCTTCAGCCAGAGCAGACGCATGTGCCTATTTTAATCAAATGGCCCAAGTCGATGGGGCGTGGTCCGTCTCACGCCACGGCAAACCATTTGGACGTGATGCCCTCCTTGCTTTCGGCTCTCGGGATGCCCAAGGGGACGATTCGCGGGTTGGCTGGGAAAAATTTATGGGAAGAGGATGCTGGAGAAGGGGTGAATAAAGCCCACACGGCGATTTCGACCACCGCCTACGCTGGGCAAAGTGGCGAGACGATGGTGTTGCGTCGTGGCCCTTACCGAGCCGTGTTTTCTTGGCCAAAATATTGGGAGGCTCAGGTGCCTGACAAGGTGGTGTTGGAACGAATCACGGGGCCAGATGGCGTAATTTTGAAAGATTCTCCCGAAGATTACGCTGCCGAGTTGCGGCGGATTTTCCCCGATGCTTTTGAGCGTTTTTTCAAGACTTTTGAGGTGATTCGCTAGAAAAGCGCTCGTTTTCAACGGATTCGTCATTGGCATTTGCGGAATCTGGAGTAAAGAGGGGGCGACATGTCAGATCAATCAGATAAAAAACCAGTCGTTCTTATTATTCGTGATGG
>CAZOWD010000058.1:0-11583 GCA_964583225.1 uncultured Verrucomicrobiales bacterium
AAGCTATGATTCTAAAAGCGATGACAAAGCCACTGTGGTATATCGATATGAAGGAGCGTATTTTGCTGTCTCTTACGAAGGCAATAAGGCTAATTGCATATCCGTCTATATACCTAGAGGGCTTTCTGTAAAAAAACAAATGCAACTTTGGGCAAACTTGTTACTCCCAGAAACTCATTTAACAGAAGCCCCCGTAGCCGATTCATATTTTTTGAAGACAAACTCGGGAAATAAGACTATCGCTGTCGTCATATACGATAGAAAAAGTAACTTCATAGGCTTTTATGAATGGGAATCATTCCAAAAAGAAATCAAAGAAAGAACCCACTAAAAATAAACTTTTCAACCCTAATACAAGCAAAACTCATCACAAAACTGAAGACATAGGCGATCATCCCAAAAGAGAGTCTATGAAAAAGAACGAATCACTTTGATTCCGCCACGCGTAGCGCGTAAAAACCTTTATCCAAAGCTTCTAAACACAGCCTTAATCCGTCCGGATCTCAGCGCCTTTAAAGCGGATATTGATGCGGTAAGTCTTTTTGTGGCGGCAGTGGATTTTCCCTGTCGTCAGGTCAAAAGATTCTGGGATTTCGAGTAAATGCTCGTCCACACTGGCAAAAAATCCCCGCTCAGAGAAAATATCGATCAACATCGCTTGAGCCTGAGGTTCGCCCAATAAAGCGTCATCCGTATTCACGTGCGCACGACCAGAAATAGCATGTGGTCGAACCACTGGCATAATCGTATTTTCGATCAAACGAATCACTTTATGAAATAAGTCGGGGTTTCCGATTTCATAACGATCGAGACGGTAAACCAAATCGCGACGCGCATGGTGCGTGATATCACTCGCCAATGGCAAAACGCGAAGCGCATCGTAGGTTCTTGGGTCTAACTCCAAAGAACTCTGGTATTCCAGCTCACTCAGAATATTTGCCTGCACAATCTCCAGCGGAGGTTGCGCGTTGATCAAGTGATAATGGAAAAACTGTTTGAGCGATAGCAAGGCGTCGTAAGTTTGCTCTTTAAACGTAATATAACGCTTCCGAGCCAACTCCTTATCCGTATCGGTTGGGCGAATTTCCCATAACTCACCCTTCCCTGTTCTTTTCACTTCTTCGTTGTGGGCAATGCCATCGAGGCCACGCTTGAGTTGACGTTTGATACTTTCGGCCTCATCCACAAATAGGATCATGATGTGATAAATCGGTTGCTTAAAATGCACCGCCAAATGCGTGTTGGCAAACTCATCACGCAACTTGTTCATCTCATCATAAAGCATTTTAATACACTCCACCTGCACACGCGTGCGGGGGAAACCATCCAGCACAACCCCCTCGCGGTAAATAGGATCCAACATTTCACGAAAAAGAATCGTTACGACTTCACGGTTCCCAATCATGTTGCCCTCAGCCTTTAACTTTTCCATTTCTGGAGTATTCAGCAAAGAACTCATCACGATAGGAGGAGCAGTGATATCCCGAGTTTTACAAATAAAGTCCGTATTCGTTCCCTTACCAGAACCAGGAGCCCCCCCCAAAAGAATCAACTCCTTGGGAAAACGCATATTTTCCCGACCAAACTTAGATTCTAACTCATTCCAAACATCATTAAAAATAAGTTGTGCATCTTTGATCTCAAGATCTGAGGTCTGTGTCATGTTGGACTTCTGTGTGCTCATAAAGTCGCTAAATAATCTGATTCTACGAATGAGTCGAGTGTATTAGCCCAAAAAACAGAGAAGATTTGGGAAGCATGACATTTTATGGATAAAATAAAGTTGCAGGTTTCCTGCCAACCAAAGAACTTACTCAAAACATGAACACTCCTCAAGAAATCTGGCAAATTCTCGACAAAGCTCCGGCCGTCCTTTTTGACTTTGACGGCATTATTCTCGATAGCGAATGGCCCATCTTCCAAACGTGGAAACGCCTTTTTGCCCGCGAAGGACAAACTCTCGAACAACAACAATACGTCGGCTGTATCGGGAGCGATTTTAATGCGTGGTCCCCTCAAACCCACCTTGAAAAACTCACGGGGAAGTCATTCGATTGGGAAAAAGAAAATGCAGCACGCCACCTTGAGCTTTCCTACGATCTCGAACATGCGCGTCCAATGCCCGGCATATCCAAGCTCACCGCCAAACTTGCCTCAAAACCCACCGCAGTCGTTTCTAGCTCTTCCCACAATTGGGTGGACGGATGGCTCAATAAACTAGACCTGATGCAGCACTTCAACACCACGGTCTGCCGTGGCGACGCTCCTTGCATCAAACCTGCGCCCGACCTCTTTTTAGAAGCCGCCAAACAGCTCGGCATTCCAGCCAATGAATGCATCGTTCTGGAAGACTCACTCAACGGAATGCGCGCTGCTCACGCTGCTGGCATGAAAGTCATCGCTGTGCCAAGCCGACTCACCCACATTCTCGACTTTTCAGAAGCCGACTGGATTACTTTCTCCTTAGAAGGTTAAAAATTTAAGTATTTTTATTGCTTATCCGCCCTCACCCGCACACCAATCACCGCCATGGACAGCTACCTCGTTTTTTGTTTTTCCGTATTTACCGGATTTTTTGCGATCATGAACCCGATCGCCAACACTCCCATTTTCATGGGGCTTTGCGATGGATACACGGAGTCCGAACAAAAAATGGTCGCCTTCAAATCTCTCAGCACCGCATTTATTATCGTCTCCATCTTCGCAATCTCGGGACACTTTATCTTTAAAATTTTTGGAATCAGCCTTCCTGCGTTTCGAATCACCGGAGGGATTCTTATTTTTATGATCGGCTACCACATGCTGAACGGAAAAACCTCCCCAGTTCAAAAAACAAGAAAATCAGACGCAAGCGCCTCCGCCCCACCCAGTGAGGAAGAAGAAGAGGCGAGGCTCAGCATTGCGATCTCTCCACTAGCCACTCCATTGCTTGCAGGCCCTGGAACGATTGCCACGGCTATGAATTTCGTTTCAGATTCCACACACCCCGTCTTCCGCACCATCTTGGCGGTCATTCTCGCATTTGGCGTGCTCTGTGGAATCACTTATTATATTTTCATCAACGGGCAAAAACTCGTCACCTTTTTAGGAGATGAAGCTCTCAGGGTGATTACTCGGATGATGGGACTCATCCTCGCCGTCATGGGCGTTCAAATGCTCATCCACGGAATCCAAGGCGTGGTGTGTTACAGCTAAGCAACAGCACCACGCCCTAATAGATTTTTTACGTTTTGTAGATTTATGCTTTGGCTTTCCCTTTCGGGACGACCGGTCTGAAGCTGAGCTCTTGAGCTCCCTTCTTCCGCGTCACTTTTACGGTATCGCCTTCTTTGATATCGGCGCGTAAAAGAGCTTCCGCAAGCGGGTCTTCGAGGTATTGCTCCACAGCACGGCGCATTGGGCGCGCACCGTAGTTGGGATCGTATCCCTTCTCCATAAGCAAACCGCGAGCACTTTTATCGAGTTTAAGCGTAATGCCACGTTCTTTTAAGCGAGCGATCAGCTTGGCGCTTTCTAGGTCAACAATGGCGTTGAGCGCATCTTTCTCAAGCATATGGAACACGACAGCGTCATCGAGTCGGTTTAAAAACTCAGGCTTGAAGTGTTTTTTTGCCATATCGAGAATCTTCGATTTCATACCGTCGAAATCGGCTTCGTCTTCCTGCATGGCTCCAAACCCGAGCGCACTCTGACGCTTGATTCCGCTCGCTCCGACGTTGGAGGTCATGATGATGATCGTATTTCTAAAATCGATCTTCCGACCAAAGGAATCCGTCACGGTTCCCTCTTCCAAAATCTGGAGGAGTAAGTTCATCACATCGGGGTGCGCTTTTTCGATTTCATCAAACAACACCACAGAATACGGGCGCCGACGCACGGCCTCAGAAAGCTGACCGCCTTCATCATAACCCACATACCCTGGAGGAGATCCAATCAAACGCGAGGTGGAGAATTTCTCCATATACTCAGACATATCGATCTGAATCAACGAATCTGGGTCACCAAACATGAACTCGGCAAGGTTGCGAGCAAGGTAGGTTTTACCCACTCCAGTAGGCCCGAGGAAAAGAAACGATCCGATCGGACGGCGCGGGTCTTTGAGATCGGCACGGGAACGGCGGAGCGCTTTGGAAATTGCGGTAACTGCGGTATCTTGACCGATCACCCGCTTCTTGAGCTCTTCCTCCATTTTTAGAAGTTTTTGAGCCTCTTTCTGCTCCATCCGCTGAAGTGGCACGCCTGTCCATTTGGAAATAACCGCCATGATGTCGTCTTCTGTCACATCGATGATCGATTCTTCACTGTTCGCTTTCCAAGTGGTTATAATGTTTTCGAGCTCGTCTTTAGCATTTTTCTCGGCATCGCGCATCGAGGCGGCCTCTTCAAAATTTTGCTCGTTGATAGCGACCACTTTTTTCTCGCGAATCTCCTCAATTTTTTCTTCGAGCTCACGGATCACGGGAGGGCGTGTCATTTGACCGATCCGAGCACGCGAACCTGCTTCGTCGATGATATCAATCGCTTTATCTGGAAGGAAACGATCCGAAAGATAGCGGGAAGAAAGCTTCACGGCAGCTTCAACAGCCTCCTTAGAAAACTTCGCTTTGTGGTGCTCTTCGTATTTAAACTTCAGCCCCTCAAGGATTTTAATAGCGTCCTCCTGAGAAGGTTCATCCACTTTCACCTTCTGGAACCGTCGCTCAAGCGCGGAGTCTTTTTCGATAAATTTACGGTATTCATTGAGCGTGGTAGCCCCCACACATTGGAGCTCGCCTCGGCTCAACGCTGGTTTAATGATGTTGGAAGCATCCATGGTGCCTTCCGCAGATCCAGCCCCAACAATGGTATGAAGCTCGTCTATAAAGAGGATGACATTTCCATCCTTCCGAATTTCATCCATCACGGCTTTGATGCGCTCTTCGAACTGGCCACGATATTTCGTTCCAGCCACCATGAGTGCCAAATCGAGCGTCACAACGCGCTTGCCTCGGAGAAGTTCAGGCACATTGCCACTGACAATTTCCTGCGCAAGTCCTTCAACGATAGCCGTTTTTCCCACGCCGGCCTCACCGATAAGAACTGGGTTGTTTTTGGTGCGACGGCAAAGGACTTGAATCACGCGCTCAATCTCAGACTCGCGCCCGATCACGGGGTCGAGTTTGCCTTTTTCAGCATACTTCGTAAGATCGCGACCAAACGCCTTCAGAGCTGGGTTTTTCCCCTGCCCTTTCTGACCTCCTGGCCCGCCTTGTGACTGGGATTGCATGTCGTCTTCCTCATCCCCAAAAATTTCCAATTCATCATCGTCCTCGTCAGCTAAAAAGTTGGGATCGATTTCTGCCAAAATCTCTTGGCGGGTTTGGTTGATGTCCACGTTCAAGCTCGTAAGCACCTGAGCTGCCACGCCATCGCCTTCACGCAAAAGCCCCAGCAAAATATGCTCGGTCCCCACATAGGAATGTTGCAATTGCAAGGCTTCTTTGTTTGCCAAAGCAAGAACCTTCTTCACCCGAGGCGTGTAGGGGATATTGGCTTGAGTTTTTTGCTCGGGGCCAACACCCACAAGCTTATCCACCTCAACGCGCACGCTTTCCAGATCGAGCCCCATGTTTTTTAACACGCTCACAGCAACGCCTTGACCGAGCTTAATGAGTCCCAAAAGGACGTGTTCGGTTCCGACATAGTTATGATTGTAACGATCAGCTTCTTTCCGCGCCAACGCGAGAACTTGCTGAGCTCTAGGAGTAAAATTATTCATATTTTTGATTCAATTAAAAGAATGTAAACTGGACCAAAGTTAGCTTTTTTCTTGGTCCGATTGATTATTGAGAACACCTATATCAGGTGTTGGAACGCTTTGCAACCTGCCACGGATAATTTCTGCCCGCATACTGTCACGTTCTTCTGGCGAAAGTTTCCGACCTGCCACGTGCTGCAAATGGGCGGGTTCAATATCCATAAGCAAGGTATCGCAAATCTCGATTACGTCCTTGGAAAAACACCCGAGATCCGCGCCCAAACGAATGAGCGAAAGGTAGGTCAACGCCTCTTTAGAATCAATCACATACGCGTGATTCAACAAGCCGTAAGCTCGGCTTATTTTATCCGCCATCATTTGAAAATCATCTTCCAAAAGCTTGAGGCGCGCGTTTCGCTCGTGATGACGCATCTCCAAAATCACCCGTTCCAAACGATCAATAATTTCCTCTTCGCTTTCGCCTAGGGTGGACTGGTTAGAAATCTGAAACAAGTGACCTAAAGACTCTGTGCCTTCCCCAAAAATTCCACGCACCGCAAGTCCCAATTTTGCCACGGAGTGCACAACCTGCCCGATATGCTCGCTGAGAACCAATCCCGGCAAATGCAACATCGCAGAGGCGCGCAACCCCGTCCCTAGGTTGGTAGGACATGCCGTTAAATACCCCAATTCCTGATCAAAAGCGTAGGTAAGCTTTTTCTCCAGCTTCTGGTCCACTTTGGTAATCAAATCATACGCTTGGCGCAGATGAAGCCCCGAGCGAATCGACTGCAACCGGAGGTGATCCTCCTCATTTACCATCACGCTGAGCGTTTGATCGCGGTTCACAACAACAGCGCTCCCCTCACCGCGGGCAGCCTGCTCCCGGCTAATCAAGTGACGCTCTACAAGCACTTGTTTTTGAATCGATGTTAATTCGCAGAGTTCATGAGAAAATGCATTTTTCATTTCAGACAGAGCCTCAATCTCCGAGCGTAACCCCGACATAATTTCAACGCGCTCTTTTTTGCGAGCCCATCCAGGAAACGGAGCATCGCTCAAGTTTCTAGCGAGACGAATTCGGCTGGTTAGCACGATAGCGCTATCAGAATCTGCCCCAGTCATCCATGCAGCGGGGTGTTTGAGAAGTGTAGTAAATCGCATCATAGCGGAAAATTTTCCAATTACATTCAATAAACTCCGCCCTAGCAAGGAGCGGTCGATGACTCATTTTTTAAGTCGCGGATCATATCTCGGAGAATGGCAGCTTTTTCATAATCTTCCGAGCTAATCGCTTCCTGCATTTTAGCCTCTAAGACCTCAAGTTTCTGGCGTTGCTCAAAAGCCTCAATCATTCCCGCTGGCACGCGCCCCTTGTGACGGACACCTTTGTGCATTCCTGCAAGGTTATGCGTAATTTCCTCACGAAACGTCTGGTAACAATGAGCGCACCCCAAGCGTCCCGTCTTTTTCAAATCTTCATAAGAAAATCCACACTCTTTACAGACGGAAGTTGAAACAGGAGCCTTGGGCTGACCTTCAGAATCCGAACCCGACGATGTTTTCGCCAATTCTTCCTCAGCATGAGCCATCGCTTGAAAATGCCCAATCAGAAACCCCTCGGGATCAGTCACCCCTTTCTCTGCAGCACATTTTTCGCAGAGAGATGATTTGATCGTCTTCCCATCTATAATTTGAGTAAAATAGACCGTAGCCTTGTTGTCGCAGTAGTCACATTGCATCGCTGGAAAAAGCTAGCCCTCTCCCATCAAAATGCGAAAGAAAAATGAGTAAAATCATCAAAAAAAACGTAACAGCCTCTCAAAGATAAAGCCCCACCGAAAAAAACGACCACAAGGTAAAAACCTCATGGCCGTTGAATTATTTTAATATTCCGTAATTGAAGTGCAGTTACGCAGAAGCCTTCTTTTCGAGGGCTGACTTGGAGAGCTCAACAATGTTGTTGAACGCCTCAATGTCATTGACAACGAGGTCTGCAAGAATCTTGCGGTCCACCTCGATGTTTGCGGCTTTAAGGCCTTCAATGAAACGTGAATAGGTCAAGTCCTGGGCACGTGTTCCAGCGCTGATACGCTGAATCCACAAGCGACGGAACTGTCCCTTACGCTTTTTACGGTCACGATACTCATAGAAACGCGCCTTGCGGACAGCGTCCTTGGCGAATCTGTAGAGTTTCGAGCGGAAGCCGCGGAAGCCTTTAGCGCGCTTGAGTGTGCGCTTACGGCGTTTGCGACTGGCTGGGCTATTAGTTGCTCTTGGCATGTCTTTGTGTTCTAGAACGGACAGTTATTTTCATTCTCTCCGCAGTCTCGTCCATTCGATCTTGGTTTTCTAAAATAGAGCGCCAAGAAGGCTACGTGAGAGCCACTCGTGATGCGAGTGGTTGGCGTGGTCGACGCCGATTCTTTTGTTTTTAGGCAAAAGGAAGATTCGCCTTAACGGCTTTCATGTCTGCATCAGAAACGAGACCTGCCTTACCCAAATTGCGTTTCCGCTTTTGGTTCTTCTTAGTAAGAATGTGGCGTTTGCCTTGTTTGCGACGCAAAATCTTCCCTGTGCCCGTCACTTTGAATCGTTTTGCGACGGCCTTACGGGTCTTTGCTGTACCTTTTGATTTGGCCATGGGGCGGCGAAGCTAGCGAGGAACAACCAGATTGCAAGGGATTTTTTAAACTTTACTGAAAAATTTTAAAACTCACCTCATTTCTCCCCGTATTCTTTGATTCCACTCCACGAAATCAATTTACCTCAGGCGATTGAGCATTTCTTCGGTCGATTTCAAAATCACCTTAGAATCACCCAAGCGCTTTGGCGTATCGTATCCCATCCAAAAAACCGTAACCAAATCCCCACGAACCCGAATCCCCCAAGCATCGCGCCTAGATCCTGTGGTGCGAACGAGTTTCTTCACCCCTTTCGCGCCTTTTTCTTTGGGAAAATCAACAAATGCGTCTTTCGCGGCACTTCGACTAATGGCTTGTTTGTGAGTTTCTTGGTAAGAATAAAGAACCTTCCCTTTCTGATCCGTAATTTTTAAAATAAAGTGAGGTTCTGATTTTTTTCCTTCATTCGCCAAAATCGCAGTCGCGACGGCCAACTCCATCGGGGTAACGCCAATCGCGCCTCTGTATAAATCTTCCGTTTTTTGATAAGGGCCAGAAAAGCCTAACCGCTTACACAGTCGGATCGTTTCTTTCACCCCGAGCTGACGCCCCGTTTGCACGGGTTTATCAGGAATCGCCACCTTGCCTCGCTCTTTTGCCAAGGCCGATAAAAACGGAGCGAAGGCTGGACCTAAATCGCGTTTCGCCCGATATGCCCGATTAAAGGGAGATTCTTTGAAGGAGCGTCCACCGCTGATACATAAAATCCCTCCAGTGCGAACATCCATTTTAACCACTGCGGCTTGAAGACATTCGGGACCAAATTCAGATTGAGTTTCGGGCTCTAAATTCGGAATGGGGCTACCAATCACGGCATCGCAACGACGCTGCAAATCGGCATCCAGTGTGGTGTAAATTTTCAACCCACCATTTCGAATGTCGTGCTTTTCCAAAATAAGCTGCAAAAAATACCGGATATTTTCTCGGGCATAGCTACTCCCTTTGCCTCGGTCTTTTTCAGGAACTAATCGGATAGGAATAAGCTTCGCCTGCTCCGCTTCTTCCTTTGAAATAAAATGACACTGCACCATCCGGTCGAGCACCTCGTCCCTCTGCTCTTTTGCAGCCTCCCAGTTTCGGAACGGACAAAACACATGAGGCCCCCGAATAATCCCAACAAGCATCGCACACTCGCCAAGGTTGAGATCTTTCACCGGACGCCCAAAATAAGTTTCCGAAGCTTCGCCTACACCGTGACACCCCGCACCAAAATAAATCCGATTCAGGTAATGCGTGAGGATTTCATCTTTGCTGTAATTTTGCTCAATTCTGAGAGTAAGCGCAATTTCGAGAAATTTCCGATGCAACGATTTGGCACGCATTTCATAAGTATTTCGCGCAAGTTGCATCGTAAGCGTCGAAGCGCCTTGCGTAAACGACCTGTCCTTGATGTTTCGCAAGGTGGCGCGAGCCAGTCCCTTGATATCGATCCCGCTGTGCTCGGGAAACCGAAAATCCTCCCGAGCGTAAAGCGCTTTCACCATCATATCAGGAATATCTTCCCGCTTGATCGTTTGCCGACGCTCGCCGTGAATATACGAATACTCTTTTCCATACCGATCCAAAATCACCGAGTGTTCAGGCATTCTAGCCACCTCCCGCATATCAAACTGTAAAGCCAAATACCCATAATACAGCGCCACGCAAAGAAGAAGAAAACCACACACGCTCCCCCATTTCAACATCCAACGAATCGGCGCAGGTATCCATCGGTGTGTGTGGGATGGTTGATTTGCTGGTTTCCAACTCATAATAAAATACAGATAAAATAGGGTGAACGAAAAGTTTTATATACCTATCTTCGCCCAAAAGGCCAATGAAGCCTTTTTTTAGGTTTCACTTTAATAGGAGCCGAACGGACTGGGTGAATCGGACAATAATCATTTGGCGCAGGCATGATATCCGCTGGTTGCAACGCCATATAAGCACAATGATGATGCTGACACCCCGCAGTGGCCCGTTTTGAAGAAAATCGACAAAGCAACGCAGAACTCAACGGCACAAGGTCAAATTTTTTCGTCGGATAACCGAGCTGCGATGCCGTTTTCATCACATCCACCCAGATGGGCGCGGCAAGCGTAGATCCGTATCCTCGATGTATAATAGTTTTCGGGCGATCCAACCCCACCCAAACGGCACAGGTCAACGTGCTTGTATATCCAGCAAACCAAGCATCTTTATATTTATCTGTCGTCCCAGTTTTACCCGCACATGGAGCTTTAAATCCAAGGTTCCGAACCGTGCGCCCAGTGCCCCGATCCACCACTTTCTGAAGCACTTTGGAAACCGCCCAAGAGGCTCCAGGATCAGCAGCGTTGACAACCAACTTCCCAGATTCGCTTCCCGACGGCCAAATGCGCACTCCTTTTCGGTTGCGTATTTCTTTGATGATAAAAGGACGATACCAATCCCCGTCATTTGGGAACACCGTGTAAGCACTCGCCACCTGCCACGGGGTCGCTTCCCAGGATCCCAAATAAGATGATGGAGTTTTAGGAAAGCCTTGGATAAATCCGACATCTAAAGCGGTTTGATAAACTTTATCCAAGCCTGCAAAGTTACCAACACGAACCGATGCCGTATTTCGCGAGCGAACGAGCGCGTCTTCCATCGTGATATAACCTCCAAATTTACCATCTGAGTTATGAGGCGACCACGAACGCTGCGCGCCTTTGATTTCGCCAGGGCGAAGCGGTCCATCGTTCACCCACGACTGCGTCATCATCCCATTATTGACCGCGGCCAGATAAACAAATGGTTTAAAAATCGAACCAATTTGCCGCTCGGCTTGGATCGCCCGATTGTATTTTGACTCAGCGGCGCTACGTCCTCCCACTACGGCAATCACAGCACCCGTTTTGTTTTCAATAACCACGCAGGCCCCTTGTAAATATTTGGGAGCGCCTCGACGAGACTCTGGAAGAGACTGCCACTGCTTGCGGGTTTGGTGACGGTATCCTGGTAATTTTTCTACCGATGACAACTTACGCTCCAAAGCTAGCTCTGCGGCGCGCTGAATGGTGCTGTCCACCGTCGTGATCACGGTAAGCCCACCCGATTCAATATTTTCCTCTTCGAGAAGACGGTCTAACTCACGACGCACCGCGTCCATCACGTAAGTATCCAGCACAATCCTCCGGTTTTTGGGGCGCACTCGGAGTG
>CAZOWD010000059.1:0-2748 GCA_964583225.1 uncultured Verrucomicrobiales bacterium
CGTGCAATGGCTCGGGCGTCGGCGTCGGCGCGGATCATCGATTCCAAGTCGTTTGTGTAATCTGCTGCTACGTGAGCGTTCATCACCTTTTCAACCACCGCCCAGATGTCTGTGTAACCAATTGTCCCGTCGCAGAAAGCATCAACCGCTATTTCGTTTGCAGCGTTATAAACCGCGGGCAATGCACCGCCTTCGGTCCCCGCTCTGCGTGCCAAGTTTAAGGCGGGAAAGGCATCATAACGAGGTGCTTCAAACTCTAACTTCGCCAACTTCGCAAAGTCCAATTTTTGCATCCCTCCAGGCACCCGATCTGGCCAAGTCACGGCATATTGGATAGGAAAACACATATCGGTCTGGCTCATCTGCGCGAGCACCGATCCGTCGGCGTATTCGACCATCGAATGAACGATGCTCTGCGGATGCACGATTACATCGATTCGATCCATCTCAATTCCAAACAACCACCGAGCCTCAATCATTTCGAGACCTTTGTTAAACATCGTTGAGGAATCGATCGTAATCTTTCTGCCCATATCCCACGTAGGGTGGTTCAGCGCCTGCTCGACGGTTACTTTCTCTAACTCTTCCACTGGGGTTTTGCGAAATGGTCCTCCAGATGCCGTGAGGATTAAACGGGAAACTTCACGCTCTCCGCCCTGGTGTCCGCTGAGGCATTGCCAGATGGCGTTGTGTTCGCTATCGACGGGAAGAATATTAACTCCTTTTTCTGCGGCAGCTGTCATTACAATCTCCCCTGCCATAACAAGAATTTCTTTGCTTGCCACGGCTAGATCTTTTCCTGCTTCGATCGCTGCCATCGTTGGCTCTAATCCCGCAGTGCCTACAATGGCAACAAGCACCATATCCGCTTCTGCCAAAGTCGCAACTTCAAGCAATCCTTCTGCACCTACATAGACGGTGACGTCTTCTGGCAAAAGCGAACGAAGCTCAGGTTCTTTGGAAGCATCGTAAATCGCAACGTGTTTGACTCCCGTTTCGCGCGCCTGAGTCGCTAATTTCTCCACGCTGGAATGCGCTGCTAAGGCAACAATTTCTAATCGATCTGGAATATCGGCAGCCACCTTCAGAGTGCTGGTTCCGATCGATCCCGTGGATCCTAATAAAACTACTTTTCGCTGAGCCATAAAAATTGATTCATTTGTTCCGTTACACGGGCATCCATTTCAGGATGAAATACAAAGCAGGAGCCGTAAAACAAAGGCTATCGATCAGATCGAGAATTCCCCCAATCCCAGGTAAGGTTTGACCTGAATCTTTTACTCCGATGCTGCGCTTGAGCACGGACTCCGCTAAATCACCCAAAACCGCCAAAACTGCCAGAATAAGACTGATTGCAATCACCGATCCCCAGCCACCTAAAACCGCCAGTTCTACAGGCATAAGAGCCTTTAACGCACAGCCAATGAGCAACGCAAATACAACCCCGCCTGCGATTCCTTCCCACGTTTTTCCAGGGCTGATGTGAGGAATCATCTTGTGTTTACCAATCACCGATCCCGTAGCATACGCTCCCATGTCGGTGAATTTAGTCACCGCCACAAGCCAGATCACTAACCATGCACCGGGAACCGCCACGCCCGACTCGAGAACAGGCACAAAAAGTAAGCGGGCTAAAAAGCTAAACATCACCGCCACAAAAACAAATCCCGTGGTCGTGATAGCCACTTCCGTTAATGTTTTTTGACCTTCAATCGGTTTGCGAAGTTGTAAAATCAAACCTCCCATCACCGCTAAAACGATAAATACAGAATCGACCTGCGCGAGCGCATCCAAGGCGCATCGACCACTATTTGTCAGCAACGCGCCAATCACCACCCAGTAGCAACCCGAAAGAACTAAACCCCATCGAGGCTGCGATGGCATACCTCCCTCCAAGGTCATCTGGAAAAATTCCTTAGCCGAAAGGTAGGACGCCACCATCATAAAACCAATGAAAGCCCATACTTGGCCACTCATAAACACTGCGGTCACGATAGCCCAAAGGAACAACGTGCTGAACAATCTGGCACGAAATACCTGCGCCTTCGTTTTTTTTGCGGGAGAAGAATCACTCATGAACGTGAGCATCCAAGCGGTTTAGCAACTGACTGGCAATGAGATTTACAACAAACCTCACTTTTTCGCCGAGCGGATCAATTCTTTCTGAATCGCGTAATACGCGGGTTTGGCATCAAAATCATCGTAAAAAAGGCATCCTTCGAGATGTTTATTTTTCCTCCATTGATCGCCATCGCTCAGGTTCCATACGTTCCAAGTCACCACGCCCGATTTCCGTTCCTCCAGCAAAATTCGCAAAATTGCTCTAAAAGTCTTCGCCTGCGCGCGGTAATCTTTCTTGCCCTTCATCCACACATTGTTCTCCGTCACATGAAATGACATTCCATGTCTGTGAGTCCACCGGATTAATTTGCGAAATGTCTCCACGTTGCCCGGTTCTTTTTCCCAACCCACATCCACATGCGCCTGCCACCCCAATCCGTCCACGCGAAGCCCTGATTTTTTCAAATACATCACGGTCGCTTTTACCTTTTCCCACATCGGACGCTCCATGCTTCCGTGCTGGTTGTATACCAACTTGGTGTTTGGTGCGTATTTATTGGCTATTTTGAAGGCCTCTTTGATATACAATGGCGGACGCAGTGGCACGCTGGTGTCAAAACCGATTTTGGGCCACGGGTTTTCCCATTTATCTACGCCGGGTTTTGGACTAAACCAATCCCCTTTTCG
>CAZOWD010000059.1:2848-11333 GCA_964583225.1 uncultured Verrucomicrobiales bacterium
GTGACATAATGAAACTCCCGATCCAACACAATGCCCGAGCCTCCATCCAACTTATTCCATGCCGTTGTGCCTCCTATCCACACCGAACCTTTAGGATACAGCTTCTCTACGATGTCTTTTAAACGATCTCCATCGGGCATAGGAACCTCTTCGGCATGCAACTTTGAGACAGAAGCAAACATCACAGCAACCGTTAAAGCGGCCATTGAAGCAGATTGCCCGAAACCGCCAACACCTCCTAACTGAGAAATTCTAAAACGTATCATCCCGATTAAACTACCCACATTGGAAAGACTGTCAATTTAGATCTGAAAACAATCTTTTCCAACGCTGATCAACTTACTCAGCTAGAGTTTTGCGATTCTTTCCAGCACTTGTTGCACTGGCAAACCAACCACATTGTCGTAATCTCCTCGGATCTCCTGAATGATCAACTCCCGATGTTCTTGAGCCGCATAAGCACCCGCCTTGTCCATGACGTTCACCTTTTTCATGTAATCTCGAATCTGCTGATCCGTTAACGGTTTGAACTCTACCTCTGTGATCACATGAAAGCTTTGCGTAGATTCCCCCACAGCCAAACAAACTCCAGTGCATACTTCCTGCGTGCGCCCAGCTAAACGCCGCAACATCGCGCGTGCATCTGCCTCATCTTTGGGTTTGCCTAACGGTAACTGGTCAATAGAAACTAAAGTATCAGCCCCGATAACAATGGCATCTGGATGCTCCCGAGCTACCGCTAGTGCTTTCAACTTAGCATTGGTCTCACACAGTTCATGCAAGGGCATCTGCTCATCGTGCAATTCCTCAGCAGGCGAAGGAATAATTTCAAAATCTAAGCCAGCACGCGTCAATAGCTCACGACGCCGAGGAGATCCCGAAGCCAAAATGATCCTTTTTTGAGTGGTCATAAAATACAGCAGAAAAAGATTACATGAAAAATTATGCAGCCGACCGCACTAACGCAACAAGCACCCCTTGAATGATGAGTTCTCGGGCTGGGATCAGATCTGGATAATTTTTATTTTCTGCATGCAGGTAGGGTTTTCCGTTTTTAACAACAAACCGTTTTAAGGTGGTTTCACCATCGATAAGAGCCGCGACAATATCCCCATTTCGCGGTTCGCGGAACTCCATCACCACCGTATCGCCATCGCAAATATGAGCATCGATCATGGACTCTCCCCTCACCTTCAAAGCAAAGGTTCGCGCATTACCTCGAATCCCCAACGACGAAATATCAATCGACAAACACCCATCCTGTTCGGAATCGACATCTTGCGCCATTCCTGCGGCAATGTTTCCGTAAATAGGAATATCCACGATTTCCTCACGCTCCATTTCCTCAGGAAACGCGATTCCACAGGCTTTATTGGCCTTCCGAATGATCGCCCCCTTTTTCTCAAGAGCCCGAAGATGACTGATCGCTGCCGTCTGACTGGCAAAGTTAAAATGACGCTGAATATCTCGAGTCGATGGCATAAATCCTTCGACCCGATGCGTATTTTTTAAAAAATCGAGAACTTCCTGCTGACGTTTCGTAAGTGTGATGTGAGACATAAGATAAAAGAATTAGAGATGTTTGAGAACTGAACCTTGAACACTGTTCTTAAGAACAATAGATCGCCAATTTTTCACTGACAAGTAAAAATACATCTCATTCTCAATTTCTCATCGAATTGTAAATCTCATCACTCCTAAAAAAAAAGCGCCCAAACCGATTGGCCTGAGCGCTTTTGAAGAAAGATGGTTTCTTTAATTTAAGCAGGTTCTCCTACGACTTCACCAGCCAAAGGCGGTTCATCGTTTGATGAGTCTTCAGAGTGAGCTTTTTTAGGAATTCCTCCGTCGCTCTGGTTTCCAGGAACCGTGACATCTACGGGATGTGCTGGAGGGTTCCGCATCTCACCGTATTCTATAATATCTTCCACTTGCTCGGCATCCAATGTTTCAAACTCTAAGAGAGCTTTTGCAAGATTAACCAATGCGTCGTTGTGCTTGATCAGCATGTTCTTCGCCAAGGCATAAGCATCATCAATGAGCTTTTTGATCTCTGAATCAATGATTTTAGCGGTATCTTCCGAATAGCCACGGCTAGCGCCCATGTCACGAGCCACAAATACTTCGCCTCGTTCTTCTCCGTATTCCACCATACCTAGCTTCTCACTCATCCCCCATTCACACACCATCTTGCGTGCGATGCTCGTAGCCATGCGAATGTCTCCGACGGCTCCGTTGGTAACATTGCCAAAGGTGATTTCCTCTGCCACTCGGCCTCCCATAGCAACACAAAGTTGGTCGTGAAGCTCTTTTTCACGATAGGTAAATTTATCCTCTTCAGGCAAGAACATCGTAGATCCCAGCGATGGACCACGAGGGATAATGGTAACCTTGTGAAGAGGATCCGTGTGCTCGAGAAGCACGTTAAGAATCGCGTGACCAGCTTCGTGGTAAGCTGTGTTTTCTTTTTCTTTCTCGCTCAGAGCCAAGCTGCGACGCTCGCGTCCCCAACGGACTTTGTCGCGAGCTTCCTCCATTTCAGCGAGTCCCACAGAATTTAATCCCTTACGGGCAGCCAAAAGCGCCGCTTCATTCAGCAAGTTCGCCAATTCTGCACCCGAAAAACCAGGAGTGCCTCGTGCAATAACGCTTAAGTCGGTTCCCGCAGCCATTTTGATGCGCTTTGCGTGAACTTTCAGAATTTCCTCTCGACCATTTACATCAGGAAGAGGAACCGTCACTTGTCGGTCAAAACGACCAGGACGAAGCAACGCAGGATCCAAAACATCAGGGCGGTTGGTTGCCGCGATGATGATCACGCCAGTGCGCGTATCAAAGCCATCCATTTCAACGAGCAGTGCGTTGAGTGTTTGTTCGCGTTCATCGTGTCCGCCCCCCATGCCGTGACCGCGATGGCGACCAACGGCGTCAATTTCATCGATAAAGATCAAACAAGGTGAGTTTTTCTGCCCTTGTTCAAACATATCTCGAACTCGGCTAGCTCCGACCCCGACAAACATTTCGACAAAATCAGAACCACTGATAGAGAAAAATGGCACATCCGCCTCGCCAGCAATCGCGCGAGCGAGCAAGGTTTTACCCGTTCCTGGAGGGCCTACCATAAGCAGACCTTTAGGAAGATTTCCGCCCAGTTTTTGAAACTTCTTAGGATCGCGCAAATAATCGACAATTTCAACAAGCTCCTCCTTGGACTCTTGGATTCCTGCTACATCCTTAAAGGTCACTTTATTTCCATCCATGGAAAGAAGACGAGCTTTACTCTTACCAAAGCTCATCGCTCCACGCCCAGCAGATTTCATCTGATGACGGAACAGGAAGAAGATCACCACCATAATCAAAATGACAGGTAGCATCGACATCAACATAGGCCCCATTCCAGAGTCCTCTTTGTAAGTAACCAAATCGTTGATCACCTGCTTGTCGTAGGCATTGGCCAACTCAAAGTTATTGATAACAATTTCAAATGGCTGAAGCTCTTTGGCGCTTGTGGGTTTAGGCGCGTCTTTAAATTTATAATACTTGCCTACGATAAATTTATCTTCGGAGCCTTCGCGAGACACCATTTCAAAGGAGTCGTCCATCACCACTTCTCCCCGAGCGAGCATTTTGTCGAGATCGCTTAACGGGAGCAATTCTCCATCGGTCGTTGCTGGAGATTCTTTGACAATTTGCAAAGGAAGTTTGTAACGAGACTGGATTGATCGGAGGTGATCAGCATCGATCTGCGTGTTAATCGCAATGCGGAATGCCTTTTGCTCAGTTGTCTCTTTATCGGCAATCCACGGATCATTTTTATAGAAAAAACCACTAATCGTCAGTGTGGTGGGCGACACACCCTCTTTTTTCAAGCCGTGTGTGACATCGGGAAACGTCTTACCATCTTTTTTAGGTAAGTTTTGATCCGTAATGATTTTGCCTGAATCAATATAGTTACGGAACTCGTTAAAAGTAAGCTTTTTGGTTTCGCCCATTGATTGATACGTCGCAGCATAATAGAGAATGCCAAAAGCGATCGACATCAGCATGAGAACGCGCCAATTCACCCCTCCTGAAGGATTGGGTTGCTTTTTATTACCTTTAGAGCCTTTGGATGGAGTTGAGGGATCGGATGGTGGTAAGTTGGACATAGTGCTAAAAAATACAGCCACTGCAGTGAAAACAAAATCGCCATCGCAGCGGCGCGGGAGAACCTAGCGCAGGTTTCCAAAAAAGAAACGCTTTTTTTAGACTGAAAACACTCTTATTTCCTTCCTCGCGAACCTTATCGATGCCTCAGCGTAAAATTCACCTCATCCCAAAGAAATACCATTGTCATCCTACTTAGAGAGACTAAAGTCCTCCGCATCATCAACCTTTCACCCCACCCAATGACAAGTCGTCCCCACGTCCTCTCATTAATAGCCTTTACCGCTTTTATTTTCTGCTTATTCAGCCCTCGGGTTGATGCGCGGGGGGGATTTCGTTGGGAGGCTGTTTCGTATAAAGGAAACAACTATGTAACGCTCCGAAGCTTGAAACAGTTCTTCAACTTTCAAGAAAAACACGAAGGTAAAAAAATCATCCTCGAAGATCGTCATTTTAAGATCACAATCAAAGTTGGATCCAAAGAATGCTACATGAACCGGGTGCTCTTTATCCTTAGTCATGCCCCCACGATTCATAAGGGGCAAGTTCTCATCTCCCGAACCGATCTCAATACTCTTATCGATCCCGTTATCCGCCCAGCATTCATTAAGCGGGCCCGAAACTTCAAAACGGTCGTCATCGATCCTGGGCACGGAGGAAAAGACCCTGGCAGTAGAGGGTATTACAGCGATGAAAAATACTACACGCTCAAAGTAGCACGCCTTCTCCGCGACATGCTTCAGCGAAAAGGATACAACGTGGTTATGACACGGGATAGCGATGTTTTTATATCTCTCGCCAACCGAGTTAGAATCGCAAACCGCTACCCGAACGCCATTTTTATTTGTATCCACTTCAACTCGGGGCAATCCAAAGCCCACGGTATCGAAACGTTCACGATTTCTCCTGTCGGAGTTCCCCATCTTGGCCGAAGTTACCGCCCCGGCGATTCTAAAGCCGTTCCTGGCAACATCATGGGATCTGCCAGCATTGCTTTAGCAACTGCGGTGCATAGCCGAACTCTCATGTATCTGCATAAATACAATATGGCAGACCGAGGCATCAAACATGCTCGCTTCAATGTGCTTACAGGTATTAAAATTCCCGCCATTCTACTGGAGGGTGGATTTCTTTCAAATCGAACCGAAGCTACCAAAATTCATAGTCTCACCTACCAAAAAGCTCTAGCTTCAGGCATCGTTCGCGCCATTGATATCTACCGAAGCGCTATTGTGAATAAAAAGAAAACTCATGCGACTTCCGCTCGCCCCTACCGAACTTACCGCCCTCATCAACCTTCTTCGATTAAACCAACATCTGCCAGATAAAGCTTCAACGCGTATTTTTTACTATGTTCATCCATCGTTTCATCACGATCATTTATTTATGTTTCTTCTGCATCTTTCTCGTTGGCGAATCAACTGAAGCTGCATCTGGCAAATCAAAAGGGTTTAAATGGGAAGCTGTCACTTACCGCGGTGGAAGCTGCATTACGCTCCGTAGCGTAGCTCAATTCTATCGGTTTAAAAAAACACAAGATGACAAAAAAATAACTCTGAAAAACAGCCATGTTAAAATCGAATTAGAAGACGAGTCTCAAAACTGTCGAATGAATGGAGTTTTGTTCATTCTAAGCCACCCCATTGTTCAATCCAAAGGACGCTATCTCATCTCAAAAACCGATTTACTCACCCTTTTCGATCCCATCCTGCGCCCCAGCTATATCAAACACGCCTCTTTGTTTAAAACTGTGGTGATCGATGCAGGACACGGAGGCAAAGACCCCGGAAGCCGAGGACGTATCCACCATGAAAAATACTACACGCTCAAAGTAGCTCGCGCTCTTCGAGACGACCTCCAAAAAAAGGGATATAACGTCGTAATGACCCGCGATAGCGATGTTTTCATCTCCTTAGCCAACCGAGTTAGAATCGCCAACAAACACCCCGATGCTATTTTTATCAGCATTCACTTCAACTCTGGTCAATCCCGAGCACAAGGCATTGAAACGTTCACCGTTTCCCCTGTCAATGTCCCCCACCTCGGCCGAGGTTACAGAAGTCGCGATGCCCGCAAGGTTCCTGGCAACATCTCGGAATCAGCAAGCATTGCACTGGCCACAGCTGCGCACAGTCGAACGCTCGCCTACCTCAACAATGCTAAATATGGCAACAATTTTAAAATTTTAGATCGGGGTATCAAGCACGCGCGATTCAACGTACTCACGGGCATTAAAATTCCAGCCATTCTTCTCGAAGGCGGGTTCATCTCCAATCGAGCAGAAGAAAGAAAAATCAACTCCTCAGCCTACACAAAAACTCTCGCAGCAGCCCTCTCCCTCGCTGTAGATATTTACAAAAACTCCATCGAAAAAAAACAAACAAAAAAGAAATAACCTTCACTCTTTACCAACAACTCCTCTTTCACCTTCTTTTTATCCGTCCCATAAAAACATGACTCCCTGTTACGATCTCATCTGCGACAAATCCCGCGAAATTTCTCTCATCAATAACACCGCTGGCGTGCTCGGGTGGGATATGGAAACTTACATGCCTGCTGGTGGCATTCAAACTCGCTCCCAACAACTTGCTTGGCTCTCGGGAAAAGCCCACGAACTCAGCACATGCGAGGCATTTCAAAAAGCACTAGAAAATGCGGAGGCCGAAGCTAAAACACAAGAACTCACCCCAGTTCAGTCAGCCAACCTTCGGGAACTACGTCATGAGTTTGATCGTGCCACAAAACTACCTCAATCGCTCGTCGAAAAAGAATCTCAAACGACCTCGCTCGCCAAAGCGGCTTGGACCGAAGCCCGAGCCACAAACAACTTCGCCCTTTTTGCCCCACATCTCACCACGCTCATCGAAATAGCTCGCGAAAAAGCCGAACTTTGGGGATACGAAGAAGAACCATACGACGCTCTTTTTTCAGGCTACGAACGCGGAGCCAAAACTTCTGATGTGGCCAACATGTTTGATGACATCGGAGAAGAACTCGCCGAAATTGCTCAACTAGCCGTTGAGAAATCAAAATCGATCGATCCCAAGATTTTACTCGGAGAGTATCCCGTAGAAAAACAACAAACCCTCAATCGCGAAATTGCTGAGTCTATAGGGTTTGATTTCAACTGCGGACGCATTGATACCACCACTCATCCATTTTGCACTGGGCTGGGATTAGGCGATACCCGCCTCACCACCCGTTACCTCGAAAACGATTTCACATCATCCCTTTTTGGAGTTCTTCACGAGGCGGGCCACGGGATGTATGAGCAAGGATTGCCTGCCGAGCAGCACGGACTCCCAGTGGGTAATGCTTGTTCGCTTGGTATCCACGAATCGCAGTCCCGCCTTTGGGAAAACCACGTCGGACGCTCGCGTTCATTCTGGGAAAAATGGCTCCCTCGAGCCCAAGAGCTTTTCCCCAACCTTAAAAAAATCGATCTCGATACATTTCTCACCTCCATCAATCGGGCAGAAAAAAACTTCATCCGTGTCGAGTCAGATGAAGCCACTTACGACTTGCACATCCTTCTTCGTTTCACCATCGAACGTCAAATGATCAACGGCGAACTCAGCACCCATGAAGTGCCAGAGGCTTGGAACGCTCTGTTTCAAAAATTCTTTGGAATCACACCTCCTGACAATGCCAGCGGATGCCTCCAAGACATTCACTGGGCAATGGGAGGTATTGGATATTTTGCCACCTACACATTAGGTAACATCAACGCGGCACAACTCCAACACCACGCGATGCAAGATCCAGCAGTCGCCACAGCCTTTGCCCACGCCGACTACGCACCACTCCTTTCTTGGCTCCGCAAAAATATTCATCAGCACGGAAACACCTATTTTCCAAAGGAACTTATCCAACGTGCCACGGGAGAAACCATCAATCCTCAATACTACCTCACACACCTCCGTTCCCGTTTTCTTTAGTCGAACTCGTCCATTTTTCTAACTACTTCCAAAATGCCTTCTGCCCGCATTCTCATAGACGGTCCTAACGAATTAGTCTTTGACTACGCCATTCCAGAGGGAATGGACGCCAAGACAGGATGTCGGGTAAAAATCCCTCTGAGAAATCGCCCCGCTACGGGAACCATCCTGAGCATTTCAGAAGAAATGCCGACAGATTTTGCCCTGCGCGACATTCTCGAACTCATCGACCCTAATCCCGTCATCACGCCCACGCTCATGCAAATGGGAAGGTGGATGTCGGACTACTACGGAGCGCCCATGGAACTTGTCATGCGCGCGCTACTCCCAGAGTCCGTCCGCCAAGAGTCAAACTCAGAAAAAACACGCAAAATCGTCAAGCTCGTCACCATGCCCGACGC
>CAZOWD010000060.1:0-11162 GCA_964583225.1 uncultured Verrucomicrobiales bacterium
ATTGCTTGGGTGTTTTGTCTTTAATGCGGACGAAGATTTCGGTTTGGTTGTCTTTCTTGGTTTTATGAACCTCGAAGAGGTTGATGGCGCTAAACATATCGCTGAGTTTTTGGAATCCGTAGGTGCGGTGGTCGAAGGGACCTTGGTTGAATATCTGGTTGCCAACGGTGCCGAGAGGTGCCCAGCCGTCTTCGTTTGAAGCCGCTTTAACCGCTTTTCTCAGCGTGTTCATCAGCTTGGTGTTTTGCTTGAGTTGTTGCACTGGGATTTTTGAGGATTCATTCGATTTTTTGTCGCTGGAGTCTTCGTCGAGATAAATGAAGCGCGAGCAGGCATTCACAAATGGATCCGGTGTTCCTTGTCGACCAAACCCGATGACTTTTTTGCCCTCGGCGCGGAGTCTGAGCGCGAGCGGTGTGAAGTCGCAGTCAGATGATACAATGGCGAAGGTATGAATTTCTTTGGTGTAAAGTGTATCCATAGCATCGATGAGCAGCGCCATGTCTGTTGCGTTTTTCCCTTTGACGATATCAAATTGTTGGATGGGTTGAATCGCGTATTCAGCGAGGACTTTTTCCCAACCTGAAAGGGAAGGTTTTTTCCAGTTTCCGTAGGCGCGTCGGATGTTGACTTGCCCGAGTGTTGCGAGCTCAGAGATGATAAACTCGATTTTTGATGCGGGTGCGTTATCTGCATCGATGAGTAGGGCGATATTGTTGTCGGGGTGAACGGACATAAAATGGGGATGGGTTGATAGGTTAGAGTTGAATTTTTCCGTTTTGGAGAAATTGCAGAGTCATTGACTGAGCCTGTGGATGGGTGGCGATGAAGGTGTGGTCGGCGCCGATGATGTGAAATTCGCTGGCGCCATCGAGTTTTCCACTTTCTACAGAAACAATACCGTCATTTTCTTGATCGAGCAAGTGGCGAAAAAGTGGCATGGCGCTTTGGTTTCCCATGATGATAGCTGTGTGAGCGTGGCAGGGAAGGGAAGGCGCATCTACTGCTCCCATGCGAAGCTGTTGACCTGAGGGACCGAGCACATGTTTGAGTGGCCCCCATTTGTCGAGCCATGCGATGATTTCGCTCCCTTGGTTGGGCGGGACGAGCATGACGGTGTTGCCTATTTTTTCGGAGGGTAGTTCGTTGAGTAAATGGCGGGCGATGATGCCACCTAACGAGTGAGTGACAAAGTGGATGCGTCCGCCTTTGTCGTATTTTTCAATGACGTCACGGATGCGTTTTGCATGGTTTTGCACCGATTTTCGGTAAGATGGGTAAGGGATGTTAATCGTGTGAAAGTTGCCCTGTTTGTTGAGAAATTCCGCCATGGGTTCCATTGCCCAAAGCCCCCGCCAAAGTCCGTGAATGAGGATGACTAGTTCACCTTCAGCGGGACGCACAATGGGTTTATCCCATGGAAGATTAGGCCGTATGACCCCCCAAGGTTTTTTGAATGGGGTGTTGTTGGTGCTGGATGTATTCACTGGTCTGAAAAGTATAGGGGGAGATTAGTAGTCTTCGACAGGTGAGTTTGAGGGTGAGTTTTGCTGTGCGTTGGCCATTTCTTCTCCTAGCACATTGAGGCGGAGTTCTGCGATGTCAGCGTCGATTTCATCCCAGAGTTTTTGGCTGAATGGGATTGTTTTTTTTATTTTCTTTTTAAGTTTTTCGATATGGAAAAGTGCGTTGTCGATGATGTCGTGAGGGAGTTTTTTGATATGGTTGAGCGCTATTTCTGAGGAATCGATTTGGTGGCAGATCATCGCCATGTCATTTCCTGCGCGAATGGCGAGTTCGACATCGGGGCCCCGTCCGTAAGTGTTCACAATCGCTCCCATATCGAGGTCATCGGTCATGATCACTCCTTCGAAGCCGAGTTGCATTCTGAGGAGTTTGTGAATGAGGTTGTAGGAAAGGGAGCCGGGTAAGCCTGGAGAATCGGGATCAAAGGCTGAGAAATACGCATGGCAACTCATGATGGCGTCGAGTTCGGGCATGAGAGCCGTGTAGGGAAGTAGGTCAGATTCAAACATTTCCTGAACGGATTTGTGAACGTGGGGGATGGCATGGTGGGGGTCGGTATCCGCCAGTCCGCAGGATGGAAAATGTTTGCCACAGGATTGCACGCGATAGTGGCGGAGGTTGGCGTTAAACATTCCTGCATTGCAAATGACCTGTTGGGCGTCGGTGCCATAACAGCGACCTCGGAGTGCGTTGTCGGCTGAGTCATCGTAGGAAATATCGAGCACTGGGCAGAGGTCCATATTAAATCCAAGGAGTCGGAGGACGTAGGCGGTGAGTTCTCCGTGACGGGCAATGTAGTTGGGGTCGTTTTTTTCTCGGAGTTGTTGGGCCGATGGAGGTTCGGTTCCCATGACTCGAGTGCGAGAGACACGCCCACCTTCTTGATCGATGGAAATGATTGGGGGGATTTTGCAAAGGTCGCGTAAGTCGTCCGTGAGCTTTCGGGTCTGCTCGGGAGATTCGATGTTTCTTCCGAAAATGACAAACCCTCCGGGCTGAATTTTGCGGTAAAGAGCGGCGTCGGCTGGGGTGATTTCGGTGCCGGGGACGCCAAGAATGAGAAGTTGTCCGTGCATGGGGGCAGGTTAAGTTCGGTGAGGAAAGTTGCAAGTCAGCATCGCTGACGTGAACTCAGTTTTAAGAAGGTTGCTTTTTATCATTTGTGTCGGACGCTTGCTGTTTTTTGGTTTTAAATGCGAGGATGCTAGAGGTGGTTAGGAGTAAGACAAAGCCTGCAAAACCAATATGGGTGGCGTTTTTCCGCTGTTGTTCAACGCGGGATTCGATGGCGAGGATTTGAGATTCTTCTGTGTTTTGAGTGCGGAGTTCGACCTCGTTAAACTGGGAAACTTGGCCGATATAAAAACTGCCGATCAGAGCGATAACCAGAGGTAACAATGAGAGTCGGCAGAAATAAAGTGCCACTCGACGAGACTTTGTGAAGGATACCGTGATAAGGGAAAGAGCCAGCATAAAAATAGACAGCGCCGCGGTGAGTAATCCGAGCCATCCCACATGAGTGATGAGGTCTTTCATTGTTTTATTTTAGGGATAAAAAAAACGCCCACCAGAAAAATCTGATGGGCGGTGTTAAATAAAGATTATGAAATAAGAGACCGATTAAAGCTCTTTGGAAGCTGCTGTGTCGATGTAGAAAACAGCGTTGGGGTGCTCTTGAAGGTAAGAAGCTGAAACGATGTCGTTGACTGGGCCTTGCACGGCTTTTTTGACAATCTCAGCTTTTCCTTCCCCCCATGCCATGAGGACGATGCGGCGTGCCGCAAGGATGGTTCCACAGCCCATGGTGATGGCGGCTGTTGGCACGTTGTCGATTCCGCCAAATGCGGGAGCTGCGTCTTCGCGGGTGATTTGGTCGAGCTCAATCGCGCGGGTGAGTGAGTCTTTAGGGGAGCCGGGCTCGTTAAATCCGATATGGCCCGTGCGTCCTATTCCGAGGATTTGCTGGTCGATTCCTCCTGCTTCAACGATAGCTTTTTCATACTCTGCGCAGTGGGCTGGGATATCAGCTTCATCTACAGTTCCTGAAGGAAGGTGGATGTTTTCAGGTTTGATATCGATGTGATTAAAAAGGTTATCGTGCATGAAGAACCAGTAGCTTTCTTTGTGCTCTGGTGGAAGACCTGCGTATTCGTCGAGGTTGAATGTGATGACATTGGCAAAGCTCAGCCCCTCTTCTTTGTGGAGGCGAATGAGTTCTTTGTAGAAAAGGATGGGAGTTGAACCGGTAGCGAGACCTAGAACGGTGGGCTTACCTGCGGCATCGTTTTTGCGGATTAGCTCGGCTGTTTCGGCTGCGAGTTTGGCGGATGCTGCTTGAGGCGTATCAAAAATTTCAACTGGAATCTTATTCATGGCACGAGCTTCTTAGTGTGAAATTGTTTGTTTTCAAGGTTGATTTACGAATTTTAGGGGCTGAATTTTGTAATGTGGGGTGGATTTTTTATGATTGGTCGGGACGTTTCTATGGTGTAGTGGGGGGATATGCGAAATTTCATGAGCTTGATTGGTTGTGTGATGACTTTGGTTTTGGCTCCTTTGTGTTTGGGGGCGTCGTCTTTGGAGTCAGGGGCTGATGTTTCAAAAATGCTTTCTCAAAAATTGGAGGAGGCTGGAGAAAACCGATCTGAATTAGAAAAGGCCATGGCTCTGGTGCCAGAGAGCCAGAAGCGGGGGATGGTGTATCTCATCGCCTATATGCCAAAATCCGATGCTCAAACGTTGAAGGCTGATTTTTTGCTGAAGAATGTGGCTCTTGCCTACCGCGCTCGTGAAATGTTCTCTTGGGCAAAGGCGGTTCCTGAGAATATCTTTTTTAACGATGTGTTGCCTTATGCGAGTTTGAATGAGCCTCGGGATGAATGGCGGGAGGATTTTTTGAAGCGGTTTTCCCCGTGCGTCAAAGGAGCTCGATCTCAGAAGGAGGCTCTTCATCTGGTGAATCAGCATATTCGTGAGTTGGTGAAAGTGGAATATAACGTAAAGCGAAAACGCGCGGATCAAAGCCCAAAGGAATCGATGGAGCAAGGGATGGCGAGTTGTTCGGGTTTATCCATTTTGCTTGTGGATGCGTTTCGGGCCGTTGGAATTCCATCGCGGGTGGCGGGGATTCCTTCGTGGACGACCAAGCCAGGAAATCACAACTGGGCTGAGGTTTGGACCTTAGATGATCAGAAGTGGCATTTTACAGAATATTATCCGAGCGATAAGGGGTTGGATCATGGCTGGCTGTTAGCGGACGCTGCAAAAGGAAACGCGAAGAGCCTTTACCATAGCATTTATGCCAGTTCTTGGAAAAAGGCGGATGGATATTTCCCTTTGGTTTGGGATCTGAAAAATAAAGAAGTGAACGCTGTGAATGTTACAGCGCGTTATGTTGAATTAGGCGGAGGAAATCATCCTGAGGATGTGTGTGAACTTCGTGTGGATTTTTCTCAACATGGGAAACGTTTGGCGGTTCCTGTTATGGTTTGCCAAGGAGATGTTGTGTTGGAAAAAGGGAAAACGCCGAAGGTGACCGATGACATGAATCGTTATTTTACGGTTAAAATCAAAAAAGGTCAGCGGTATCAGGTGCGGTGGACGAACCCAGTTTCGGGAAAAGAAGAGGTGAAATGGATTACAACCCCTAAGGATAAGTCGTGGTTTGTAGTGAACCTGAGTAAAGATTCCTGACTGCTTTAGCGATTAGTTTTTTGCAAAATAAGGCGCTAAAAATGGATTTCTTTCCGATTCCTGTCCGATGGTGCTGATGGGGCCGTGCCCAGAGCAAAGAAGCGTGTGGGGCGGTAGAGTCATGATGTGATTTTTTGCGTTTTCGAGTGACTCTTGGTGTTTTTCAGGACTAGACGTTTTTCCCATGGATCCTGGAAAAATGATATCGCCACAAATACAGATTGGCGTTTCAAGACCGTGGATGATGTAGGCTCTGGATGGAGAGAAATGACCACTGGAATCGACTGCGGTGAGCGCAATGGAATCGCAAAGTTGTCTTTCTTGCCCATGAGCTAGATCCTCGGGAAAAAAGATGGGAGTGTTGCCAAATGTATCGAGCCCAGAAATGTGGTCGTGATGGGCGTGCGTGATATAAATGGCTGAAAGGGTGAGGTTTTCTTTTTTTAGAAAATCGTGAATAAGTGATGCGTCCGTTCCCGAATCAAAGAGCGTGGCATTTTTTGTGTGCGGGTGGCTGATGATGTAGCTGTTAGAGCCGACGTGGTAGAACGGGCTGACGATTTGAACCAGCTCCCGTGGCGGGGTTGCCGAGGGCGCATAGTTTGAAAGCTCTGCCAGTGCAAATGGAGAGAGTCCGCAGGCAGAGGCTATGGTTCTTAATTCGTCTTTTGTGGGAAGTTCTGCGTGTTCGTCAAGCGCCTGATGGATGATTGAAACGGGGAGTTTGCTGAGCCGTGCGAGCTCCTCAACGCTGAGGTCTTGGGCTCGCATGGCTTTGGCTATAACTCCGCAAGTAGCATCGGATAGAGGAATTTGAGAACCGTTTGGAGATGGTTGCATCATACTTTGTAGAGAATGATCTACAGCAAAATGCTTTAGCTTTTTTGAGTCTCGGCATCATCCTCCATATTAGATCGGGCGATGTTGCGACGCATTCCTGGAGTTTCTTTCATGATATTGGCGCATGCTCGTGTCATTTTACGAAGTTTGCCGACGCTAGGCATGTTATCGAGATCTTTTCTCTCTATGCTTTGCAATACTTGTTGTCTGACAAGGCGGTTCCAGAGGTATTCTAAGTCAATTCTGTTTTGGTTGACCAATTCAACCTCAAAGTCTTCGTGGAAAAATGTATCTACGCCAGCTTTAGTGAGACATTTCTTCTTGAAGCTTTTGACTGAGAAATACCGCAATGCGAGAAGAATCAAAATTGTAGTGACTCCTGCCACGCCAGCATTCATTGCGAGATCATACATTTTGTGATACACGCAATAGCCGATGCCTCCACCGAATGCCAATACGGCAAGGGCGATTAAACTGAACCATTTGCGACGCATCGAGCGGTAACGCTTTAAGATGAGTCCAACAACGCGTCCAGCCATGTTTAATCGGGAGGACTGATGGTGAAGTTCTGTGATGAGGTTGTCGAGTCTTCGGATAGGAACACGCTTAATCTCAGCAATCACTTCATCGCGTGCAGAATCAAAATCCTCTAATGGGATATGCTTGTTGCTCGCGGACTCCATATCGGGAAGATACGTGACGTAAATGTGAGGGAGGTCTTTAGTTTTGACCGTTTTTGATAAATTCCAGCACAGCGCTCCATAGGTTCGAGCAAAGTCGCGGATGTTGTCAAAGGAATCGACCTTGTGAAGTAGGATGAGCAGTTTGTGCTCCATACCAACAAGGCTTTCCTTGAAAATTTTCATGGTTTCCCCCGTGGTGCCTGGTTTGTCAGGATCAAAGAAAAAGAGGATGAGGTCGGCGTGCTCCGCAAAAAACCTTACGCTTTTTGAAAAGTCATACCCACGGCTTTGTGTGCTGTCGGGGGTATCAATCATGCCCGGGCTGTCAATGAGAGTGACTTTTTTGAGCCATTCGGCAGAGCGTGTTTTGAGTTTTGCGCGAGAAAGGAAATCTTCACCAAAAGCTTCAATGCCTTCAAAAGGAAGATCTCCGTGAGTGGCCATGGCATAGCCATCAAATTGATCTGCGGTTTCTCCGTAGCGAACCACCGTAAATCCATCATCGACGGGAGCTACGCCTGTTTTTTGGAGGTCTTCATCAAGCAGGTAGTTAATGAAGGAGGATTTTCCCGATGAGTGGTTTCCTAAAAAGAGCACGCTGGGTGTTCCTTTTGAGCTTTTGAAGTGACCTGGAGCGAGAATGGAAAGGCTTTTACTCAAGGGGATGAGAGCCTTTTCATAGCGCTCATCGATTTCTTTTTCTAGTGAGTGTAAGTTTTTGGCGGAAGGTTCCATGGTTTGAACGGAGTTAGGTTGTTGATGCGAGTCTGTTTAGCGACCAAAGGCGATGCGTTCGGCGAGAGATCTTGGAAGCCCTGCATCTATAATTTTTTTCTGAGTTAATTCAATATCGTATTCGAGTCGGTGAAATGTGACGATTTTAGAATCCATGTCGTAAATACAGTAAGAAGCACGCCAATCTCCGTCGCGAGGTTGTCCAACGGAACCCGTATTGATGAAGTATTGGGTGTTTTCTTCAATCTGGATGTTTTCTGCAGGGACTTCTTGAATTTGATCCTTTTTAGTAAAAATGCGAGGGACGTGGGTGTGCCCGTAAAAACAAACGGGGGAAACTTGGTAAGAAAAGTTTGCCATGGCATCAAACTTGTTGGTGACATAGTTCCAAGAAACTGGCTGATCCAGCGTGGAGTGGACGATGGTAAAGTCTTGAACCTGACGGACCATACGGAGGCGGGCGAGCCATTTTCGTTGGTCAGGGCTGAGTTGTTCTCTCGTCCACGTAAGAGCTTCGGCAGCTACAGGGTTCATCATTTCTAACGATGTGTCGTGTCCGCAGTCTTGGTCATGGTTGCCTTTGACAACGGGACATCCCATATCTCGAACGGTTTCGAGGCAGGCTACGGGATCTGCGTTGTATCCAACGACATCGCCTAGGCAGATGTAGCTGTCACATCCTTGGGCTTCGGCGTCAGCAAGCACGGCTTGGAGCGCTTCAAAATTGGCGTGGATATCACTAAAGATGGCTATTTTCATGAAGGATTTGGCGGGTGGTGAGAGAATGTTTCGAGAAGCGTTAAGAGCAAGGGATTCATGCCCTTTTGGCGGGCAAAGGAAAAGCAAAAAGTGAATAGGGATATAGATTAATGACAGTAAGTTAGAGCTTGCTGTGGGTTAATTCTTCAATTTTTTCATAAACTCCATCTACAGGGAAACCTTCATTGCGACGTTTCCATAGGTTTTTAAGCCATTGAAGTTGGAGTTTTTTGTTGGGGTAAAGTTGGTTGTCAGGGATGCGTTTTTCCTTTGAGACGTGTAGAGCGTTTTGGAGGGCAAAGATATAGTTGACGAGACTTGGTGTGCGGTTTTGGGGAGATTTGTAATAGAGTTTGAGTCCTTCTTGTAACGCTTCGGCACGGCGAGATGGGATGCGGGTCATGGTGTAAAAGCGAAACCTTTCAAACATGTTTCGGCGATAGCTAGGCAGGGAATCGCAGGCGAGAGCTGCATCGTAATGTTTGATGGCGAGGTTGAGGTCTGGAAATTTAAATGGATTGCTTTTGAGTTGCGCGAGGGTTGTGTGGAGTTCCCAACTGTCGGGATTGTGCCGAATACCTTCTTCGAGAAATTCAGCTCCTTTTTGGATGTATTTTTTTTGGAGGGCATTTCGACGAAACGGACTGAGCTCTTGGTTTTCTTTGAAGTAAACGGCGGCGTTGGTGTGAAGGTGCCAAGCCCCTGTTTTCCAGTAGTGAATGTTTTGAGGTTGGAGGGTGGTGATGATGCCGTAACTTTGTTCGAGTTTGATCCAATCGAGGTCTTCAAAATAAAGAAATGCGCGGAGGTTCCAGATGGCGGCAACAAGTGAGCGGAGCCCCCCCAGTGCGACGGCGGCTCCCGTTTGTCCGAGCTCTAAATGAGCGCCCTCAGCAAGTGGCGGTTGGATGAGGCGTTGCTCGACCATATCGTGGTTGAGACGATCTTCAAAATGCAGTTTTCCCGCACCAAATGCAATGATGGTGAGAAGGATGACGGGAATTTGGAAGGCGGTGCGCATGGGGGAGGTTAAAATTCTTTTTTCCGGAATGTGAACCAAGAAAGCACGCTGTAAATGGCGGTGTAGAAAAACGTGAGCGTTGTGAGGCGTTTGAAGATGCTTAGAGTGATTTCTTTGCCTTCGATGGCTCCGTCAATGATGTTGTAGAGTTGGAAGTCAGGGAAGACGAGAGCAACGCTTTGGGAGAGTAGTTTGACGGTTTTAGATGCGTCGTGCCCTTGGGTGTGGAGCCAATAGTTTCGGGCGTCTGCTGTGAAGTGTCCGATAAAGTAAATGACCACGGCGATCACAATGGTGAACAGGGTGGAGCTGGAAAATGTGGAGATGAGTAGTGCTATGGATGCCATGATCGCGGCTTTGAAAAAGATGGCGCTGATGCCAGCTTGAAGGCTCCAAGTGACTCCTTGAAGGCTGATGGATTCCGTGCGAGATTTGATGTATTCTTGCGGCCAGCCTAGGGCTGTTCCTTTGGCTATTTCTTCGGCGAGAAGCGCATTGGTTCGGAAATGGAGAATGGCGCAGAGCAGGGCGTCCATGAGCAGTAGGGAAACGGCAACGAGGAGCAATACGCCCGCGAGTTTTCCAAGCAGATAATCAAGCCGTGGCACAGGTTTGCTAAGGATGGTGTAAAGCGTTCGGTCTTCTAAATCTTTTGGTATAAGCAGGGCGGTGGAGGCGATGGCAAATAGCATGGAAAACATGGCCATCGCTCCCATGGCGGTGCTTTTTAGGATGATGAGTTCTTGCTCGGCTGTGTTTTCCGTAGTCCGACTGTAGGGCATTTCAAACAAACTCGCAGCGACCATGAGGATGGCGAAAACGACGAGAAAATAAAACACTTTCATCCGCACCAACTGAGTGAAGGTGTGGCTGGCGATCACCCAAATGCGAGTGGGAGAGAAAAATCCATTTCTACGCATGGTGCTCTCCTTTCTGTTGAGTTTCTTTTGGTGTGTTAGACGGTGTTTCGGCTTCGGATCGCTGGGCTTCTTCCAGGAAAAGGCGTT
The DNA here is from genome assembly GCA_964583225.1 of uncultured Verrucomicrobiales bacterium. GTDB lineage: Bacteria > Verrucomicrobiota > Verrucomicrobiia > Verrucomicrobiales > Akkermansiaceae > Oceaniferula. The sequence continues at coordinate 10,266 of CAZOWD010000060.1, forward strand.
CGAGGGTTGTTCGCGGCTTTCCTATGGAGATGATTTCGGCGCTGGTTGTTGTTTCGATCATGTTGCGGATGCGTGAGGCGTCTTCGGGGGATGCGTTTTTGATGAGGATTTCCGTTTGATCTTCGATGGCGATAAGGTCTTCGAGTCGTCCCTCTTTTACGATTTTTCCTTTAAAAATAATCCCAACCTGATCGCAAACTTCCTGCACCTGCTCCAGAAGGTGAGAGCACAGAAAAATGGTGACGCCTTGTTTTTTGAGGTCGAGAATGAGGTCGCGGATCATGCGTGATCCGAGCGGATCCACGCCAGCGGTGGGTTCGTCTAGAATGAGGAGTCTCGGGTTGTGGATGAGCGCTTGCGCCAGTCCTATCCGCTGAAGCATTCCTTTGGAGTATCCTCCGATTCGTCGTTTTGCAGCGTCTTCTAGAGAAACAAGTTCGAGCATTTCTCGGACGCGTTGTTTGAGGTGTTTACCGCGAATACCACAGAGCTTAGCGTAAAACTTGAGAGTTTCTTCGCCGGTGAGATGTTTGTAGAAATACGGGTTTTCAGGGAGGAAGCCTATGTCTTGCCGAGAGTCTGTTTTGAGGGAGTTTTTACCAAAAACGTGACACGCTCCCGCTGTGGGGACTAGCAATCCAAGCAATGCTTTCATGGTAGTTGATTTTCCCGATCCGTTCGGCCCGATAAGTCCATAAACCTCGCCAGGCATAATGGTGAGAGAAACGTCATTCACAGCCCGAACTTTGGTTTTCCTAAATGGACTCGGGAACTCTTTGACGAGGTGGTTGATTTGAACCGCGGGTGTGGTTGGTGAAGTATCCATGAATGCTGTGAGACGGAATATAACGGGCTACACTTTAGGTGCAATCATTTCATGGTGAAATGCGAAGTTTG
>CAZOWD010000061.1:0-11087 GCA_964583225.1 uncultured Verrucomicrobiales bacterium
TTTCTCGTGATCCACAGCATTTCTCGACGTTTTCTGACCTTTTACATTTGTCAGTTACTCCATTTGCGTATTCATTCCTTTTCCCGACCGCTTTTAAAGAGTCGGTTCCCTAGACATTTTTGATCAATTCTATTTTTTACAGCTATGATACCCAACGTCCTCGCAGAACGCTACGCCTCTTCCGCCATCTCTGAAATTTGGTCCGCTGAAGGACGCATCGTGCTAGAACGTGAGTTCTGGATCGCGGTGATGAAAGCTCAAAAAGAACTCGGAATCGACATCCCACAGGAAGCCATCGACGCCTACGAATCCGTTAAGGATCAAGTCAACCTCACCTCCATCATGGAGCGTGAACGCATCACCCGACATGATGTTAAAGCACGCATTGAAGAGTTTTGCGACCTCGCAGGCCATGAACATATCCACAAAGGCATGACATCCCGCGACCTCACGGAAAATGTCGAACAACTTCAAGTTTACCGTTCGCTCCTTGTGATCCGCGACAAAGCAGTCGCCGCACTCGCAGGCATGAAAAAACGTGCACTTCAATGGCAAGACCTCATGGTTACAGCCCGCACACACAATGTGGCGGCTCAACCAACCACATTTGGCAAGCGCATCGCGATGAGCGGTGAAGAACTTCTCGGTGCGGTTGGCATGCTCGAGCACCTCATTGCTACTTACCCCGTTCGAGGACTCAAAGGCGCAGTGGGAACTCAGATGGATCAACTTTCTCTCTTTGATGGCGATGCTGAAAAAGCAAGCGCACTCGAAGCAAAGGTTTGTGCGCATCTTGGCATCCCTGAGGTATTCACCAACGTGGGTCAGGTTTACCCTCGCTCGTTGGATATGCGCACCGTTTCCATCCTTGCGGACATTGCCTCTGGTCCGTCTTCATTCTGTCGCACTCTCCGTCTCATGGCGGGCAACGAAACTGCCAGCGAAGGATTTGCCAAAGGACAAACGGGCTCCAGCGCCATGCCTCACAAGATGAACTCCCGCTCGTGCGAGCGCGTTAACGGATTCCACATCATCCTCAAAGGGCACGTCACCATGGCTGGCGGATTGGCTGGAGATCAATGGAACGAAGGCGATGTTTCCTGCTCCGTAGTGCGCCGCCTCATGCTTCCCGATGCGTTTTTTGCTCTCGACGGATTGTTTGAAACATTCCTCACCGTGCTCAATCAAATGGATGCTTACCCAGCTGTGATTGAGGCTGAAAACAACCACTACTTACCATTCCTCATGACCACCACCATCATGATGGAAGCTGTCAAAGCTGGCGTAGGTCGTGAAACAGCCCACCACGTCATCAAAGAACACGCCGTTGCCACCGTCAACGACTTGCGTGTTGGAGCCATCAAGGAAAACAACCTGCTTGAGCGACTCGCCTCAGACGATCGCATCCCGCTCACTGCTGAAGATTTGGAAAAACTGCTCGTTGCTGGACGCAAAAACACCGGCACGGCTCAGAGCCAAGTCGCTCATTTTGCAAAAGCTATCGATGCGCTCGAAGCTAAATATCCAGATGCTGCAAGCTACACACCAGGCGCCATTTTATAATCCGTTTTACCCCATTTCACCATCATGGCCATCCCCCTCAAAAACAGCACGCTTCTCTGTTTTTACGACATCCAATACCGTTGGAGTAAACGCAGCACGGAGCGTGGTGTTACCGTGAGTATTGAACTCAACGAATTTCCCGATGGGCAAATGATCGTTGCGCAATGCCCCCGCGTGTTCCGCGACGACATGGTTGAGGATATCATTGAAAAGGGTCGTGAAATGGGGTGGACGCCGGAGAAAAAAGGCGATCCATTTTTGGTTCGCCTCACCAAACGAGGCATCACGCGTCAAAAATAACTCCCCTCACCTTCATCCGATCACACTATGCAAATTCACTCTGCCCAATTCGAGACCAGCGCTCCCGATTTCGAATCCTGCCCAGAATCTGACCTTCCAGAATTCGCTTTTATCGGTCGGTCAAATGTCGGAAAATCTTCCCTCATTAACACGCTAACCAACAAAAAAGATCTCGCCGTAGTTTCCCGTCAACCTGGAAGAACGCGCTTGATCAACTTTTTCACCATCAACCGAAACTGGTCATTGGTGGATTTACCTGGTTACGGGTACGCCAAGGCATCAGGTCAAGCGCGCAACAAGTTTAATGAATTTGTCTCAGATTACTTGGCAAAACGAGAAAACCTTTGCTGTGTTTTTGTGTTGATCGATTCGCGACACGGGCCCCAAAATGTCGATCTCGAATTTGTCAATTGGCTGATCGAATACGAAATCCCACTCGTGCTCGTTTATACAAAAACGGACAAAGTTAAACCCAGCGTGGTGCAAAAAAATATCGAACTCTTCAAAGAAGCGATGTTGGAATTTTGTGATGGATTACCTCGGGTTTACACCTGCTCCGCTAAAACGGGAAAAGGCCGACGCGAGATCCTAGAGTTTATTGGTTTGGCGATAAAAAGTTATACTAAAAACCGCTAAACTCATCGGCAAACTCGCCGATAACCTCTCTCATTCTGCCTCCGCCCCCACTTACTTCGGAAGCACGCATTTCGGACTCGTTTTTTTGAGCATTTGCTCAAAATCCTTGAGAATCCCCCGCGCCACAGGCGAGTCTTCTTCGTGACAAGTGAGGCACGCGCCTACTTTCAAAATCTGTTTTTGTTCTGATAAATTAAAGGGTCGAGCGTGTGTGCGCGTCGTGTTGCGCGGTGCATTTTTCTGATCCTGCTTTAGGAATCCAATCCACGCATCTTCAGGTAATCCATCGTGATTCCAAAGCGGGTATTTGGGTTGAAATGACCACTCACCGGACGCGTTGTAAGTTAATTTTCCTCGGCCATATCCCAACGCCACGGGGTTGTTATGGCATTTTTTACACCCCTGACCCTTGGCTGAAATCGTGTGAGCAGATGCCGGAGCATACAGTCGATGATGGCTCACATCGTCAGATTTTCCTGAAAACTTGGACTTATCCAAAGTCATCACCATCCCAGGGATGAACGTCTTGATTTTTCGTGCACCCGTCGCTGAATCTTTTACGATCCCAAGCGCAGGATACTCAGCCAAATAATCCGTTCCTTTTTCAAGCCAAGAACCGCCTACCATTTTGTGATCTAAAAGGTCATACCGCTCGTCTTTGGGATCGTAAGAAGTATGGCAGCTAATGCACTGCGGAGCCCAGCTTGTATGGCATGCGCTACACATGATGTCCGAGTGCACTCCACCTCGAGAACACAACTCGCCAGGAGGTGTGAGCTTGTATTTTTTATGATTGAGCTTTCCGATCATCTCCATGCTCCCATCATCCTTCAAGGTTACATTATAAAGAGGAACCTTGGACTTTTCCCCGACAACAAACCGAGCCTTTGTATCAAACCCGCGCAGTTTAAGAATCCGCTGATCGTCGGGGTTCAACTTATCAAACAGAACCGTTAGAGGTTTTTCATTGGTGTGGCAGTCTTCGCAAGCCGCCTTCACAGCATCCTCCTGATGCGCGTAGGTTCCAGATCCCATAACATCGTAAGATCCATGGCAATCGACACACTCCATCCCTTGCGCGTGGTGAACGTCTTCTTTTACAAAAGTAAACACGCGCTCATCCTCCAAAATGCGGTATCCAGGCTTTCCAACCACGTCTTCTTCGGAAAGCTGAGTTTCATGCCAGCCTTCATAGTTTGTGGACAATCGCCCCGACCGACTGTGACATCCAAAGCAATGGTCTTTCGATACATTGAGCGACAGCGTTGGGTGAACTTTGGGTAAAATTTTCTTTTGGTATTTAACGTAAAGATCGTGGGCTTTTTGAGCGGGTTGACTGTAATTCAAATGGCATGCGTTGCACCCTCCCCCGCGCGAGAGTTGATCCACAGGGCCTGTTTCTTCTTTTTGCTGTCCCAAGTGACACGACGCACACAAATTTCTCAAATGCGTATCCGCAGCGGAGTCTCCCAGATTTTTCACGTTGTGATGCGCGTCGAGAGAATCGATTTCTCCAAAAAAGAATTTATCCACTCCAACAACCCCACTCATGGTGTTCATGAGAGATAACTTCACCCTCACATCCACCCCCGCGTGACACTCCGACGTGCTGCACGTCCGCTCCGCATCTGCCAAATTTCCAGGAATTACAATCATCCCCGCGTGAGACGCTTCTTTTTCTTCCGCCTTCGGATCCCCTAAATGGCACGCCACGCAACCAATCTTTTTAGGGTTATGTGATGCTGCAAATCCAGTCATCTCGGTATGACAACTCTGGCAGGATTCTTGTGATTGCAAGTCGCTCGATGCTCCATCGGCAACTTGCGCTTGATTGTTGCCCTTATTTTTCTCTGGCGAATACTGAGTAAATGACTGCCACGCAAAAAAAAGCCCCCCAAGAATCCCAATCAATAAAAAGGCGTGGTAAAGGATCCGTTTCACGTCGCCAGCGTGATGGCGAACCTTGAGAATAGCCAGAAAAAAGTCATCTTCTCCCCGACTCTTATTGGGACCCCATTTCGGGCATATTTCATGATAGCCAAAAGCGAGAATAACCGTATAGTCACCCCGAGAAAAAAACATACTTTCAGCTCATCATCATGAAAACACCCACCATCATCCTTCTGACTCTTTCGGTTGCCGCTATCTCCTCCTGCGCTCCGACTCAAAAAAATACAACAAACAAAGGAGTTCCCGCTCCCGTGGTGGCTGAACTCAGCGAAATACCTGTTGCGAAGCCCGATCCTCAGGGTCGAAAAAACATGGTGATCAGCCCTTATTCTCCATACAATATTATCGATTGCAAAGGGTTCAAAAGAGGCGATGTTGCGGGGGATCCCTCCACCGCCCAAAAAGACGCCAACGGCAAAATCATCGCAAACACTTCAAAATACTTTGTCATTCCTTAATCCTGATTTCATACATTTCAAAACACCCAAGGTTCATTTACTTTTTTAGTTCAATGAACCTTCTTTTATGATGAACTTTACTCTGAAGAAACCAACTCTCCTCATTTGCTTAACGGCATTGCCGTTTATGGCAATCACAGGATTTGTTTCTTCATGCCACCCAGGAGGAACGCCATCCACCCAAACCACCATTACAATTCCCCAAGCGTGGCAGGCTTCGGGACAACGCGATTCCAGAAAAATAAGCACTGGATGGCTCCGTGATTTCGATGACCCCCAACTCCCCAAACTCATCGATGAAGCCATGGCAAACAACCCCAACCTTCTCGCCACGGCTCAACGACTTGAGGCTGCCCGAGCTAATGTGGTTCGAGCCCGCGCCCGCAGAATGCCCAACGCTGACATCCGCGCAAACACATCCCGCACCCGAGCCGAAGATGGCGGTGTTCAAAGCGGCCCCGATTATTCCTCCAACCACTCGCTTTCGCTGGGAGTTTCTTGGGAAGTTGACCTCTGGGGACGCCTTCACCACCTTCACTCAGCGGCGGAGGCTGACTACCAAAGCACGGTTGCTGATTTTCGAGCCACACGCCTCTCTTTAGCCGCCAATATAGCGAGCGCTTGGTATCAGCTTATCACAAGCGAAAGCCAGACAAAACTCTCTGAGGAAACGCTCGCCCGATACAACAAAGTCGCCCGAATCATCGAAAGAAACTACAGAGCCGGCACCTCGCGTTCGCTCGACTTGCAACTTTCCAGAAACAACGTTTACAACGAAGAGCGCACACTCCAAGGGCGTCTCCGAAATAGAGACGACGCCAAACGCAATCTTGAAATCTTACTGGGTCGCTATCCCAAGGCTGCGATGAACGCGCCTTCAGACCTGCCCGATTTCCGGAAAAACATTCCAGCGGGGCTCCCGTCCGACTTACTCAATCGTCGCCCCGATCTCGTTCGCGCACAGCAACGCCTCATTGCTAGTTTTCACCGCGCCGTAGCTGCTCAGAAAAATCTACTCCCAGCTATCCGCCTTACGGGGAGTAGCGGAACGCGCTCGCCCCAACTCAGCGATTTATTAAACATCGACCACCTTGTTTCTTCAATTTCGGGTTCGCTCACTCAATCGATCTTTGAGGGCGGCGCTCTTCGGGAAGAAGCCCGCGCTGAAGTGGCTAAAAACCGTGCCGCCATTTATGACTATGCCAACGTCGCGCTCGCCGCTTTTCGCGAAGTAGAATCGAGGCTTGCGGCTGAAGATTACCTCGCCAAAGAAGAAGAGTTCCAAAGAAAAAGTCTTCGGCAGGCCGTGCTTGCGGAAAAACAAGCTGGTCGAGATTATGCGGAAGGTGTAAGGGGCACGGACATCCTCAATCTACTCGAAGCCCAGCGCAGGGCGTCCAACGCCCGAGACTCCCTCATCGTGATCCGCAATCAACGCATCCAAAACCGAATCAGCCTCCATCTTGCTCTAGGTGGTGATTTTAAAACCGTAGTTCAGTAATTCGCCTTTCATTTTAGTTTTTCATCTCTTCCCCATGCGCGCCTTAATTCATATTCTTACGCCCTTAATCATCATCTGCCTTGGTGTTTGGGGATTTTTTGGCACTCAAAAACTCAAAGAGGCTGGCGTTAAACTCAACCAACACATTTCAAGCGGTCCGTCTCATCGACCACCTTCATTTAAACAACGCAAAATCCACACCAAAGCCAGTGAGCTGATTCGGAAAGATTTCACAATCCACCTCCACCCTCAAGGAATCATCCGCACTCATAACGCCACCAACCTCACGGCTCAAGTCAGTGGCAAAGTAATCGAAATCTCTCCCAAATTTGAAGATGGCGCTTATTTCAAAAAAGGAGACACACTACTCAAAATCGACACGGCCGATTATTTAACCGCACTGGCCTCCGCCAAAGCAAAATTAGCTAAGGCCGAAGCCTTATTCGCCCAAGAAAAAGCAAACGCCAACCAAGCCCTGCTCAACTGGAAAGATACGGGACTCAAAGGAGAACCCAGTGATCTGGTATTGCGCAAACCCCAACTCCATGATGCCGAAGCCAACGTGCTGGCGGCTCGGGCAGAGGTAGAACAAGCCGAACGCAATCTCGAACGCACGCAAGTGGTTGCGCCCTACGACGGCAGAGTGAGAAAACGCACGGTGGGACTAGGTCAACAAATCGGAACCAACACACAGCTCGGCGAAGTGTTTTCGACAGCCTTTGCCGAGGTTCGTTTGCCGATCTCCGCGCACGATCTCAAATTTTACACACCACCCAACAAACCCGACGCCTCGCCATCACCTCCGATCACTTTCACCACCCCACTCACACCTGCAGGTCAATCTCCCAAGTGGAAAGGGCGCGTTCTCCGCGCTGAAGGAGAACTCGATACCGCATCCCGACAGCTTTTTGTGATCGCTAGAATCGATGATCCATTTGGGCTAAAATCAGACGCTCCGTCACTTTTTATCGGACAGCCTGTTCAGGCCAACATTCCGGCACAAACACTCAAAAACATCTACATCATCCCTCGGAAAGCGCTTACGGATGTTCATGAAATCCTCGTAGTTCGCGAAGGAAAAATTAAACGCCTCAAAATCAAACCTATTTGGACCGAACCCGACTTGCTGATCATCCGCGATGGAGTCCTGCCTGGTGATATGTTGGTTACCTCCCAACTCCCCTACGCGCCAGAAGGCGCTGCCGTGGAAATACTTCCCGATACACCATCTACGCAATACACAGGTTCTCAAAAGAAAACGAAACGCAGAAGAATGGGAGCGGGATCTCACAAATAATTAACCTCAACTTTTCAACTTCCTCTCATGCTTCGCTGGTTCGCTCGAAATGATTACGCTGCTAACTTTTTGTTAGTGGCTATTCTCATTGCGGGCGCGTATTCGGTTTGGTTTAAGATTCCTACTGAAGTCTCCCCATCTTACAAACTTCCCTTTGTTCAAGTCACCATCCCACTTCCCGGAGGCACGCCCACCGAAGTAGAGCAAAAAATTGTGATCCCAGTAGAAAACGTTCTACAGGGGTTAGGGGAAATTTCTTCAATCAATGCTGAAGCGCGGCGCGATAGAGCCGAATTTCGCATCGAAGTCTCCGAAGGTGTAGATATGGAGAAACTTCGCACGGAAATTGAATCGCGCATCGGAAGCATCAACACATTTCCTCGCGAAGCCGAACCACCCCGAGTCCGTATTCCCGACACAGCAAACTGGATGGAGGTGATCTCCGTCGTGGTTTCTGGAGATATGCCAGAAAAAGAACTTCTCGTTGCCGCTCGCCAAGTCCGCGACGACCTCACCGCTCTCCCAGGCATTTCCAAAGCCGACGTGATAGGAACTCGCACACGCGAAATAGGCATTGAAATCTCTCCAGAAACCCTCAAAAACTACGGACTCACGCTTGAGGATGTAGCGCGAGCCATCAAACAAAACTCACTCGATCTCTCGGCAGGTTCCATCCGAACAGAAGCAGCGCGCATTTTGCTTCGATCTACGAATCAAGCGCTCACTCGAGAACAGTTTAAAAAGATCATCATCACCCGAGCTAACGGAGCTACCGTTAAGCTCGGAGATATAGCGACCGTTAAAGATGCCTTTGATGAAGAACGCAAAGTCACCCGATTTAATGGGAAGCGTTGCGTTATTGTTGAAGTAAAACGTCTCAACGACGAAAGCGCTCTGAATATTTCTGACAAAGTTCACGAATACGTTCGGAACGCCCCCAACCATTTCCCTGAAGGGATTACCTTGTCCACATGGGACGACGACTCCGTTAGTCTTCGCGGGCGTATCTCCACCCTTTCTTGGAACCTCCTACAGGGGTGTGTTCTCGTTTTTATTCTCCTTGGTATTTTCCTCCGAATTTCCCTAGCCTTCTGGGTGGTAGTCGGAATCCCTGTCAGTTTTGCGGGAGGACTCATGCTGATGCCTAGTCTCGGCATCACAGCCAACATCATGAGTTTGTTTGGCTTTATCGTGGTGCTGGGGATTGTTGTGGACGACGCAATCGTCACAGGCGAACACATTTTTTCAAAACTCAAATCGGGAATGGATCCCTTAGAGGCGGCCGTCACAGGAGCCCGGGAAATAGCGGTTCCTGTTACCTTTGGCGTGCTCACCACCGTGGTTGCCTTTGCTCCGCTCGCCTTTCTCTCAGGATGGATGGGAACCCTCGCTCGTCAAATCCCCTATGTTGTTATTCCCGTTTTGCTCTTTTCATGGATTGAGTCAAAACTCATTTTGCCATCGCACCTCAAACACATCAAAGTCAATCGACCGAGCCGAGGCATTATCACACGAACCCAGCAAGGAGCCAGCAGGATGCTCGAATGGATTGTAGAGCGTATTTACGAACCTCTCCTCCACCTTTGCGTGCGCTGGCGTTACGTGACGCTTTCTATTTTTCTGGCGATTGGTATCGCTGCCATCGGTCTCATGAGTAGTGGAATCATGGGCTTTCAATCGCTGCCTAGCGTGGATCGGTATTTTATTTTTGCCCGATTAGAAATGACACACGGCACGACGTTTGAAACGACTTCTGAAAAAATCAAAGACATCTCCGATGCCGCAGCCAAGCTCCGCGAGAAATTTACAGATGGAGAAGGAGGCCCCAGCCTCATAGGCAACATACTGACATCCACCGGTGGATGGCCCAGTTGGGGAAGACAAAGCGATACACGTGGGTTTGTGCTTGTCGAAATTGTTCCTCCCAGCCAGCGCAAACATCCAGGACCTAAAAACCAAGAAATCGCGACCGCTTGGCGAGAACTCGTTGGTGAGGTGCAAGGTGCTCGTTCTTTTAACATCCGAACCGAACGCTCTGGCGGAGGTCACATGGCGGAGCGTGACGACATCGAAATAGAACTGCGCGGTCAGGACGATAAAGTCATGATCCCCGTAGCTCACGAGATCGAAAGCAAACTAGAGAAAGTTAAAGGAGTTTACAGTGCATCCACCGACATCGATGACCCGCAAAGTGAATATCAAATTTCGCTTCTCCCCTACGGGCGCGACCTCGGTCTCACTCAAGAAAATTTAGCGCGCCAAGTGCGCAGTGCATTTTTTGGCGAACTCGCGCAACGCATTCAGATAGGAGAAGATAACGTGCAGGTGCTTGTCCGTTTTCCTAAAAAAGAACGCGAATCACTCCACACGCTCGAAAAACTTCAAATTGCTCTGCCAATCCAGCGGAAAAACAACAATTCTACCTCCACGAGTTCGGAGGAAGAAACGATCCCAACAATCAGCCTCAAGGAGGTTGCTACTGTAACGCTGAGCCATTCACCACCGCGAATCAAACGACGGGACGGAGCGCGAGTTTACACGATCTCAGCCACGCCCGACAGCCCAGACACCAGCATCTCTTCCATCGGGGAAGCTATCGCTCCTCAACTCAACGATATCATCCATAAAAACCCAGGAACCTCTTGGCGATTTGCCGGACTTCTCGCTGAGGATGCTGCAAATAAACATCGGATTTGGGTATTAGCCTCCATTCTCCTTTTTTCACTCTACACGCTACTGGCGATCCCATTTCGTTCTCTAACACAACCTATTTTTGTTCTTCTCGCGATTCCATTTGGAGCCGTCGGTGCTATTTTGGGACACCTCATTCTCGGAATTACGCCCTCTTATCTCAGCCTATTTGGAATGCTTGCGCTCGCAGGAGTTGTTGTGAATGACTCCTTGGTGATGGTTGATTTTACAAACCAAAAACGACTCAAGGGAGCCAGCGTTTACGATGCTGTGATTCACTCGGGATCTGCCCGATTCCGTCCAATTCTACTCACCTCCATCACCACGTTTGCAGGACTCACTCCGCTCATCTTTGAACGCTCAATTCAAGCGCAATTCCTGATTCCCATGGCGGTTTCTCTCGCCTTTGGTATCCTCTTTGCCACGGTTATCACCTTATTCCTCATCCCTTGTGCCTACATGGCAACTGAAGACCTCAAGGCTCAACTTAAAAAAGCATTCCGCTGGTATCTCAAGCCGTTTCAGAAGAGCCAGTAAAAGCCCGACGCTTTCAGCGGATATGGGAAAAGAAAAAATCCAGTTGGGTTACTCAATTCAAGCACCCAACTGGATTAGAAAATATAAAAGTATATTAGAGTGGTAAGTCGTAGCTCCGACCGTCGGCACCTTCGAACCACTTGATATAAGCGAG
>CAZOWD010000062.1:0-11080 GCA_964583225.1 uncultured Verrucomicrobiales bacterium
TAGGGGCGGACTCGGCAGATGAGTAATTTGTGGGAGAGTTCTTTTTGTATAGCGATGCTGTCGTTGACGCCTTTGAGTAAAACACTTTGGTTGCCTAGTGGAATGCCTGCGTTGGCTAGACGCTCAAGGGCTTCTTTGACTTCGGCGGTTAGTTCACGTGGGTGGTTGGCGTGAATGGAGATAAAGAGTGGGTGATATTTGCTGAGTATCGCGCAGAGGTTAGGAGTGATGCGCTGTGGAAGAAATATGGGGATGCGGGTTCCTATCCGAATGAATTGGATATGGGGGATGGCGTGAAGTCGCGAAAGAATTTTTTCGAGTCGGGCGTCGGAAAGAAGAAGAGCGTCTCCTCCGGATATGAGAACGTCGCGGACTTTGGGGGTGTGTTCCAGATATTGAAAAGCAGCTTCCCATTGTGTTTCTAGTTTTTGCTTAGATGCTCCTGAGACTATTCTGCTGCGCGTGCAGTATCGGCAGTAAGAGGCGCATCGGTCGGTTACGAGAAATAAAACGCGGTCGGGGTAGCGGTGAACGAGTCCGGGGACGGGCATGTATTTGTCCTCGCCGCAAGGGTCGCTCATTTCTGAGTCGGTGGTGTGCATTTCTTCGATTCGAGGAATGACTTGGCGACGGATGGGGCAGTTTGGGTTATCTCGTTCTATTAGGTTGAAGAAATGAGGCGTTATGGCCATGGCAAGTTTATTGCCTGAGTGTTTGACTCCATTTTGCTCTTCTTCTGTGAGCGGGATGAGTTGCTCTAGTTCATTGAGAGACGTGATGCTGTTTTTTAGTTGCCATTTGTAATCGTTCCAATGCGCAGTGGTTTCTTTGGGCCAGTAGCCTGGACTATAAGATGGAAAATCGATGGCGGGGGGATGTTCTGAATGAGCTGGCATCTACGCTTGAAACGCTAATCTTATTTTTTAGCTTTGTCAAAGCTGCTGGGTGTTTTGTTAGGTTGTGTTAGATGGAGCTTTTCTTGTGCGAAAGGGAAGACTTGATTTGTTGGGGTGTGTTTTGATGTGTAAAAAAGAAAAAATAAGAAGAAAAATAAAGAACGTGGCTTGACCTCTGGGGTTTCCTTGCTACTTTTCCGCCCTCCTTTTACATGGGAAGGCAAAAAGATTTGACCTTCTCTAACGGATTTAACCCCTCGGATTAATCATCCAATTACAACGAAACCAGTATAATGGCTAAAGCAAAAAAGACCGCAAAGAAAGCTGCCCGTAAGACAGTTGCCAAGAAGGCAACAAGCAAGGCACCCGCCCGTAAGAACGCTACTTCTAAAAAAGCAACCCGCAAACCAAGAGTGGTAAAGGGTAAATATGTTTACTTTTTTGGAGGCAAGAAAGCCGACGGAAACGGGCAACAAAAAGAACTTCTCGGAGGAAAAGGTGCAAACCTTGCCGAGATGAGTCGTATTGGACTTCCAGTTCCTGCTGGTTTTACAATCACGACGGAAGTTTGTACTTATTATTACGATAATAAGAAAACTTATCCTAAAACTCTCCAATCTCAGATTGATGAAAATATTGCCAAGATTGAAAAAGTCATGGGCAAGAAGTTTGGTGATCTTGAGAACCCACTTCTTCTCTCTGTTCGTTCCGGAGCTCGCGAGTCGATGCCAGGAATGATGGACACCATCCTCAACCTTGGAATTAACGATGAGGTTGTAGCTGCTCTTGCAGAGAAGACCGGTAATCCTAAGTTTGCTTGGGATAGTTACCGTCGTTTCCTTCAGATGTATGGTAGCGTTGTTATGGGCGTAGAAGCTGAAGAAGGTGAGCATCACGACCCATACGAAGTGATCCTTGAACAAGCTAAAGAAAAAGCAGGTGTAGAGCTTGACTCTGAGCTTAGCGAAAAAGACCTCAAGGCTGTTGTTAAGAAATTTAAGGCGCTCATTAAGAAGCGCAGTGGTCAGGACTTCCCAGAGGATCCAATGAAGCAACTTCTCGGAGCTGTAAACGCAGTGTTTAACTCTTGGAACAACGACCGCGCAAAAGTTTACCGTCAGAAGTATGGTATCCCAGCAGAGTGGGGCACCGCTGTGAACGTGCAAGCTATGGTATTTGGAAACACTGGTCCTGAGTCAGGAACAGGTGTTGCCTTTACACGTGACCCTGCCACGGGTGAAAACGTTTTCTACGGTGAGTATTTGATTGATGCTCAAGGTGAGGACGTTGTTGCTGGTGTTCGCACACCTAAGCAAATTGCAGAACTTGCAAATGATCTTCCAGATTCCTATGAGGAACTTCTTGAGATCCGCAAGATTCTTGAAGCTCATTTCCGCGACGTGCAGGATGTTGAGTTTACGATTGAAGCTGGAAAACTCTGGATGCTTCAGACCCGTAACGGTAAGCGCACTGGATTTGCAGCTGTGAATATCGCGATCGACATGGTGGATGAAAAACTTATCAGCCAGGAGGAAGCGATTCTTCGTATTCCTGCTGCTGACTTGAGCCACTTGCTTGCTCCTATTTTTGCACCTGCTGACGAGAAGAAAGCAACCAAGATGGGTGACGGACTCCCAGCTGGACCTGGCGCCGCTTGCGGACGTGTTTACTTCACTGCTGAAACTGCAGTTGCTGCAGCTGAAAAAGGTGAAAAAGTGATTCTTACCCGCCAAGAGACTTCTCCAGAAGACCTTCGCGGAATGATCGCTGCTGAAGGTATTCTCACGACTCGTGGAGGTGCTTCATCACACGCTGCTCTCGTTGCACGTCAAATGGGTAAAATCTGTGTGTGTGGTTGCCACTCCATGGACATTGATTATGCCAAGAAGACAATCACCGGAAATGGTGTGACTCTTAAAGAAGGCGATTTCATTTCCTTGAACGGATTTGTCGGAAGCGTTTACGCTGGAGAGATTAAGTCATCACCATCACAGGTGATTCAAGGACTTATCGAAGGCGACGCAGAGGCTAAGAAGAGCGACACTTACAAGAAGTTTGTTAAACTCATGAGATGGTCAGACAAACTTCGTGGTAAGTTTGGCATCCGCACCAACTCTGATACCCCAGAGCAAGTTGAAACAGCTGTTAAGTTTGGAGCTGAAGGTATTGGTCTTACTCGTACCGAGCACATGTTCTTCGAAGGTGATCGTATCGATGCCGTTCGTGAGATGATTCTTGCTGAAACTCCTGAAGGAAAAGCTACTGCAATCGCTAAGCTTCTTCCGTATCAGAAGGAAGACTTCATTGGTATCTTCAAGGCACTTGCTGGACGTCCAGCAACAATCCGTCTTTTGGATCCACCATTGCACGAGTTCATCGGAACAATGACTGAAGAGCAAATCAAAGAGCTTGCTGCTAAGCTCGGCGTTAAACCTGCCTTCATTAAAGGTCGTATTAAGGCTCTTCACGAAGAGAACCCAATGCTTGGTCACCGTGGTTGCCGTCTTGGAATCGTTTATCCTGAGATCACTAAGATGCAGGCTACTGCCATTCTTGAAGCAGCCGTTGAGGTGAAGCAGTCAGGAATGAAAGTAACTCCTGAAATCATGGTTCCTCTCGTATCTTACGAGAAAGAACTTGAGCTTCAGAGAGCTGTTATCGATGCCGCTGCTGAAGAGGTTCGTGAGAAGTATGGCTTGAAGAAAAATCAGCTTCGTTACTCGGTAGGAACCATGATGGAAATTCCACGTGCTTGCTTGACCGCTGCTGACGTTGCAAAACATGCTGACTTCTTCAGCTTTGGAACAAACGACCTGACTCAGACCTGTCTTGGACTGAGCCGTGACGACTCCAGCTCATTCCTTCCAGCTTATCAAGAAGCTGAAGTGATGAACAACAACCCATTTGCTACACTTGACCAAATCGGTGTAGGCCAGTTGGTTGAGATTGGCGTTGCTAATGGTCGTAAGACTAAGCCTGACCTTAAGTGTGGTATCTGTGGTGAACACGGTGGAGATCCAGATTCAGTGAAGTTCTGTTATCGCACAGGATTGAGCTATGTTTCTTGTTCTCCTTTCCGTATCCCAGTTGCTAAGCTTGCTGCTGCTCAGGCAGTGCTTGAAGCTCAGGGTCAAAAGCGCGGAGAAATCAGCTAATTGACAGCAATCTTTTAAAAGATTAAAAACTATCACAAACCCTCGGTGGATAATCCATCGGGGGTTTTTCCTATGTAGGTGTTAGGGGGTGATTGATTAAAATGTTAATTCATAATCAACGACTTAAAGGTGTTTAATGTGGCTTGTTTGTCATAAAAAGTGTTGCGTATGTAAGTGGCTTCACTTAAATCCCTTGTAGAGCATCGATACGGATGTGTTTATTTTTTAGTTTTCTAAAGTAAATAAGCATCGGCGATGGTTTGTTTACATTTTCAGTTTTTTGATATGTTGAAGTCTATTTTTTTAGGAATCTTGGGGGCTGTAACGGCTAGTTTTTTCTGCAGTTGCGCCACGAATGAAATGTCAAAAAATGATTTACCGTTGCCGGCTTCAGAGCGGGTGATTGCGAAGTCTAAGAAATTACCTAAAGATCGGCATGGTATGCCTACTTATACCAAGTCTTCTCACCGGACTCGTTATGTGCGAACCACCGCTTATTCTCACATGGAAAATGAGCCAGGAGCACCAGGGCGTTTGAATGCGAGTGGCGGCATCTTGAAATACGGACATGTAAGAAGTGCTGCGGCTGATTGGTCTGTTTATCCATTAGGAACTTTGTTTAAGATTAAGGGACAACCTTATATTTATGAAGTGGATGATTATGGATCGGAGCTCGTAGGAACAAATACAATCGATATTTTCAAACCTTCTTTGAGTGGTATGCGTCATTGGGGAGTTCGTAAAACAGAGATTACGGTGGTGCAGTGGGGGTCTTTTGAGCGGAGTTTGAAACTTTTGAAAAATAGGACACGTTACCCACATTGTAAAAAAATGTATATTGGATGTTGTCGCAAGTTAGATTCTGGTTTTGCTGAGAATTCAGCGAGCCGTTTGAGACATTCACTTTAAAGATCTTTTGAGTGAATAAATCTGAGCGAGTTGCTTATATTTTGAGGCGTCTTGAGGAGTTGTATCCTGAGACGCCGATTCCTTTGGATCACAAAGACCCTTACACCCTGTTAATTGCGGTGTTGCTCTCCGCTCAGTGCACAGATGCGCGGGTGAATTTGGTGACTCCTGCACTTTTTGAATTGGCTTCGACTCCAGAAGCGATGGCTCAGGTGCCCGTTGAGGAGATAAAGGCGATTATTCGTCCGTGTGGGTTGTCGCCACGTAAGTCATCGGCAATTTCGGAGTTGTCGAAGATTTTAGTTCGTGAGCACGGCGGAAAAGTTCCAGCTTCCTTTGAAGCCTTGGAAGCGTTGCCAGGAGTCGGGCATAAAACGGCATCGGTGGTGATGTCGCAGGCATTTGGCGTGCCCGCTTTTCCCGTGGATACGCATATACATCGCTTAGCTAAACGCTGGCGGCTCAGTCCTGGTAAAAATGTGGTGGAAACGGAGCGATATTTAAAACGACTTTTTCCACGGGATAAATGGAATAAGCTTCATTTGCAGATGATTTTTTACGGTCGAGAGCATTGCACGGCACGTGGTTGTGATGGATTCACGTGTGAGATTTGCTCGACGGTTAATAGCAAAGGGAAAGTTTAGTGTGCTTTGTAGGCTGCGGTGAAATCGTGGATGGCTTGATGGAGTTTTTCAGCGTTAGCGAGATCGGTAGTTTGTTTGCACTTCATGGAGAGCACAATGATTTGGTGAATGAGGGTGAGTTTTTTGAGGTATGCTCCGTTGTTGCTTTTGGCTTCGGAAAGTTTGACTCGTTGCGCGAGAAAATACTGGGTCATGACCTCTTGAATTTTATCGGCATGTTTTTCTTTGTTGTTGACCCAGCGGATGAGTTGATTGGCGTTTTTGCTGGGGGCTTTGGATAACTCTGTAATTTGTTTCATCGCTTTGGCGATGGTCGCTTGGTGAGTTTGTAGGTCGATGAGGACTGTTTCATCGGAGTAAATCCCGCAGGGAACTTGGCAGTGGGCAAATGTTGGGGTTGCGCTAAAAAGTGAAAGGAGTATGGCAGATGCGGCAATGGTGAATAGTTTCATAACATTTTGAATGCTATGCCAAGATGTAGGACATGACACGCTGAAAATGAGTCATGATTTTTAATTTGTGAGATGAGGAGGGATGCGTGAGAGATATGTGTGTTTTGTTAGGTAGTCTTGATTTTATTTAATTCTTTATTTATGCGCTTGGAAGGTGTTTGTGATTGGGGTAATTTTTTGCCGATATGAAATGTCCTCGGTGTGTGCAGTTGATTCACCGCAGCGCGTCCCAGTGTCCGCACTGTGGTTTTGCTCTGCAGGATCTTGATGCATTATACGGTGGGCGTGAGGTGATGATGTCTCGGTTGAGTGATGAGGCGGGAGTGTTGAAAATGCGGGAAAGGAAAAAGGCACGAAAGTGGTTTGATCAGTTTGAGACGTTTTTCCCTCAATTGTTTTTTAGTGTGTATTATGGCGTGTTAGAGGATGGATCGGATATTCGTCAGTTGGGGATGTGGTTGTTGAATCGTGGTGTTTTTGAAGATGTCGATTCGGATCGATCCAATGACGGAGGGGTATTGCTTGTGGTGGATGTAAATTCTAAAACTGCGTTTATTGCATATGGATACCTTTTAGATTTTTATCTGACAGAAGAAGATACCTTTCATATTCTGTGTAAGGCTCATCCTCATTTTTTAAAAGGGGAGCATTCCAAAGCTTTGAAGATGATTGTTTATCAATTAACGAAGGTTTTGAAAAAAAAATCGAAAAAGGCGAATCGTAATCCTAAAAAGTATCAGAAGTTGGCAGGGGGCTTTTTAGCCGAGAATCCCTCGACGCATGAGTCTGATGGTTCTGAGAATGAAGAAAATTTAGAAACTGATTCTTCAATTTTGGGAGTGAGGGGTAAGGAATTTGATGAGGAGGTAACACGATGAGGTTTTTGGGGATAGTAGGTTTCTTTTTTTTGATCTTTGCAGAGGTGAGTTTTGCCCAAAGCTTACCTCAGTGGTCGGAGTCTGATTTGTTACTTCTTGAAAAGGGAGAACTTGTCGTAGGGGCATCGTTGTTAGTTGATGATGTCAAACGCCCTCCTCGGGCCATGGTCGTGGATGAAAACGAAAAAGATGAATCGAAATCGCTGACGTCTGAAGAGGGTGACTTGCAAGCTGATGGAGATTATGATCCCGTTGATATTCCCAAGGAATATTTGCGAGATTATTTTGATCAGAAGCCCGATTCTTATTTGGTGGATCCGCAAAGACTGTTTACGAATCAAGAAACTTTGGATTTAGAGGGATTTCTTACGTATTGCGCGGAGGAGTCCGATGTTGAGATTAGAGTTTATTTGTTTGGCGCACATCAGAAATTACCCGATGGCTACAGTTTGAAGCGTTTGGTCAAGGAGCAGTATGCTGATGGAACTTTAACGGCGGTTGTTTTTTATTTTTTAGGGAATCCTAAAAGAAACCAAATCCAGTTTGGAGGAAAGGGTTCTCAGATCGTAAATGCTGAAAAATTGCGTAAAATGTTAGATCTGGCCCAAGTAAAGGCTCTTGAAAAAACAGATCCCGTAGCGCAGGTGGAGTCGTTTGTTGTGCAGTTGTCTATTTCGATTTATTGGATCGAACAGGAACTCAAGGAGCTGCAAGCGCGTTTGCAGGATCAGGAGGAAAATCCTATGGTTGAAAAGAAAGCAGCCTCTCAACCGAAGAAAGAGAAGTTTAACTTGATGGAGGTTGTGCAACCTTACTTGTTGCCTACGTTTTTGGTTTTATTGGCGGTGGGTTCTTTGATTGCGACGTTGATTTGGTGGCGACGGAGTCGACGCTATTATTTTCCCGTTTTGAACGTTCCTCACCGTTTAGGAGGTGAGCATGCTGCTGGAATTGGTGCTGTGATGAGGTTTTATGATAAAACAGAGTCTCCTAATCGGCAGCATCGTGAAATTTCTGATTACCTGACACGCATTTAAGTATAAGGGATGAGCGAGAGGGATAAACGATTGTTTCTCGAAATGTTGTATAAATAGCTCTTAATTTCTTTACGAACCCCAAAAATCAGCTACATTCCGCCCGTCGCCGCAAGGTGACAAGACAGTCCGATTGGCACCGTTCATACAGGTTAGGGGGTTTCCTGGTGATCATCGCCGATCGGGCTGTTTCTTTTTGTATTGGTATCTGAGTTTTTTCTCTGTTCGTTTGTTTTTTTGAGTGGGTATAATGGTCTCGCAAGGAATAGTAAAATTTAAGTATAATGAAAAACGAATATGATGTGATTATTGTTGGAGGTGGTGCTGCAGGTCTTAGTTTAGCAATCACCCTAGGTTCGGCTCAGGAGCATTTTGAATGGGCTCAATCTAAAAAAGTGTTACTCATTGACCGAGGTGCATCAGATTTACGTGCAGCCTGTCTTAAGAATGCTCCAGGCGTTTCTGTCGGAATGAATGGTTCAGAACTTTTAAAGGAGCTTTGGGGGCAATTGTCTCAGTATCCTTCAATTGAAGTGCTTCAAAACTCAGAAGTTTCAAAACTTGCAGAAGATGAATCAACAGAAGGCTATTTGGTATCGACTGAAAATGGCGAGTATGTTGGAAGCATTGTCATTTTAGCTACGGGCTTGCATCAGGCAGGTATTGAGAGTTCGCTTTTAGATGTTGAGATGCATACCGCTGTTGCGCGTGATGGAATGGTGAAATTTAAAAATGTCGATGGCGAGGTTCGGAAAAACCTCTATGCTGTTGGCTTGGCGAAAGGACTGCAAACCATGTATGCGATTGCTGCGGGTGATGGCGTGGCTATGGCTAGTAAACTTTTATGGGAGTGGAGCGGAAAGCCTGCCGTTCCTCATGACGTAGTGAAAAAAGGCTAGAGATCATTCTGACGATTGATAGCGAATCAAAAAACGCAGCCCAAGTGAATGGACTGCGTTGATTTTATTTTTTTGCCTCAGGTATTGGGGTGAATCCAGTTAGGGCAATGACTTCAGGTGTTTTGTTCTGTTTGGTGTCCCGTTGAGGAATTTGGCGGTTTCTCTTTGTTATTGGTGGTCGGATTATTTCGTTTTTTTGTGATCGAGTGAGAAAAATTTCTAGGTTACAAACGTGATGCATTGGATGTGGCGGTATTGTCACATAGTATTGATCTGTCGGGCGTCGATTCGGCTGGTATTTTTGATGAGTAACTCAACAAGAGAATTGAACCGATGAAACAAACTATTCTAGTAATCGAAGACGAAGAAGATATCGCCGATCTCGTATCTTTTAATTTGAAGAGAAATGATTACGCTGTGGAGCGGGCGGAAGATGGTTTGTTAGGCTTGGAAGCCGCTAAAAGACTGCTACCAGATTTGATTGTGTTAGATTGGATGATGCCGAAGATGGATGGGATCACCGTATTTAAAGAATTGCGACGCGATCCGCTTACTCGGAAAATTCCAGTGATTATGCTGACGGCTCGGAGTCAAACCGAGGATAAGATTCAAGGACTGGAGCTTGGGGCTGATGATTATATGACTAAGCCATTTAGTCCGAAAGAATTGGTGCTCCGAGTGAAAAATTTACTGAAAAGAGTAAGTCATACAGAGAGTGGATCGGAGTTGGAGTGTGGGCCGTTTCGGTTTCAGAAAAATTCGTTGTTGTTTTATGTCGATGGGGAGCAAGTGGATCTTACTTCCACAGAGTTTAAAATGATGCTTTACCTTTGCGAACGTAAAAATGTCGCTCAAGATCGTCATGAGATGCTGAAGGACGTGATGGGGTATAGCGGGGATGTGCATAGCCGGACATTGGACACGCACATGAAGCGGCTTCGGAAGAAGTTGGGCGAGCGTATGGATTGTATCGAAACTGTGCGCGGCGTTGGGTATCGGGTGAAAATTGAAGAAGCTTAAGGAGGGAGTGTGCTGATCGTGGAATGGAGTGTAGAAATGATAATTAACGTGATATTGTTGGTGTGTGTGTTTGCCCTTTTAGGGTGGGGGTATTTGTTGCGCCGACAACACAAAGCAGAGAAACTGATTCAAGAGGAAGAGAATCGTCGGGTTCGTAGTGAAGCATTGCGGGAGCGGGATGATCTTTTGGATGCGCTGGGGGATGCTTTTTTGCTTGTGGATGAGACAAGTCAGATTGTTTTTGCCAATGCCTGCGCACGTGAACTGGTGAAGGGGAGAAAGTTGGAGGGGCGTAGTATTATGGAGGCGTTTCTCGATGAGCAACTCTCCGTGGCGATTATGAAATGTATTCGGACCAAACAGCCGATGCAGGAGCAGGTGGTATTGCATTCGTCATATTCTCCTTTAGGATCGGCGGGGGAGGACGGTGTAAGTGCTTGGGAGATTGATGTCGCCCCGTTATCTAGTTGCGATTTGCAATCTGCGGATCAAGAGGTGACTCGGGTAATTATTCGGGATGTCACGGTTGAATATCAATCGAACCAAGTGCGGCGGGATTTTGTTGAAAATGCCTCGCACGAACTTCGGACACCAATGACTATTATCAATGGATATTTGGAAAATTTACTCGATGATGGAATGCTCGAAGATCCTAAAATGGCACGGAAAGCTTTGGAAACGATGCGAAAACACGGGCAACGGATTTCGAGTTTAGTGGAAGATATGCTGACGATTTCAAAAATGGAGTCGGGAGAAGCGATGACGCTCAACAAACAAGAATTTAACCTGTTTGATTGTGCTCAAGATGTGGTGGACCGCTTGGAATCTATGATTTCTAATTTAGAAGCGAAGGTGGTTCTAGATATAGAACCAACAGATATGACTCTGATGGGAGATCGCTTTTATTGGACTCAGATTCTTTTTAATCTTGTAGAGAATGCCCTGAAGCAAAACCCAAAGTTAGATGGCTTCCCTGGGGTCAATGTGGTGGTGAAGGCTCGTAAAAATGAAGCGGGAACAGTTATTTCAGTTTGTGACGATGGAGTTGGTATTCCTGCCGCTGATGTTCCTTATATTTTTAAGAGGTTTTACCGAGTGCAAAAGCATCACAATCAAAATGAAATCAAGGGGACAGGATTGGGATTGTCTATTGTTTCCAGAGCGGTTGCTGCTCATGGTGGTGAGATTTCTGT